>CAZMVS010000039.1:0-11965 GCA_964569525.1 uncultured Planctomycetales bacterium | reverse complement strand
CCTATGTTCTGAACGGTCAGGCAGAGCTGCGTAAGATTTCCGAGGAGACTGCGCAACGGGTGATTGATGAGGCGCAACGTGTCAATTTTATACCGAACGCGTTGGCTCGCGGATTGCGTCTTAAACGTAGCGGGCTGATCGGCTTCCTCGTTGGCAGTTTCACTTTCAACTGGGCGGAAAAAGTACTGACGGCCATGCTTGGTGTGCTTGAGGGTAAGGGTTGCCTGCCGTTTACCATGATTCATCGCTGGTCCCCGGAGATTGAACAAACCGCAATCACTTCGATGCTGCAACGACGCGTGGATGGGGTGATATGTGTTCCCGTTCCAGGGCATGAAGCCGCCTATCAAAAACTGAAACAACAAGGCATCCCGCTTTTATTTCTTGGGGATCGGCTGGAGCGTATGGAAGACGTAAGCTTCATTGCGTGGGATGTGGAGGAACCTTCGCAAAAAGCGGTGCGTCACCTGGTCGAGATCGGTTGCCGCCGAATTGCTTTTATGGCGGCGGACCATCAAACCGTAATGACCCGAGCCCGGTATCGTGGTTATGAAAAAGCTTTGAAAGAAGCAGGGCTTCCGGTCGATCGGCAATTGGTAGCATGGGAACCCGTACCGCCGTTTCCTTCGCCACCGGACATGGTCAATCGAATGCTTGATCGCATTTTACAACCGGGGCGGCAGCGGCCGGACGCCTTATTTATCGGTCATGACGCATTGGCAGTTCGGGCGCTGGACCTGCTTACCACCCGGGGGCTACGTGTACCGGAAGATTTGGCCATGGTCAGCTTGGGCGATCTTTTCTTAAGTGATCATTCCAGTATCGGTCTTTCGTCGATGCGGGAACCAAGTGAGGAGCTGGGACGACGGGCCGGGGAGATCATCCTTTCATTAATTGACCATCCAAATCAGCAACCGATTCAGGAACTTATTTCGTTTGTAGATCTTAAAGTTCGACGTTCAACACAGCCTTCGGATCAACAGGAAGAAAGGCTGGCGAACCGGACCATTTCGGATAGGACGTGAGTTATGGAATTACTTTTTGGAATTTTGTTGGTCACTCTCGCCGGGCTTGGGACAGGGACCATTGCCTGGCCGATGAAACGCATGCGCCGGCTTCAATTCGAACATTATTGGTTCGTTGCCATGTTGGTCGGGCTTATCATCATCCCATGGGTCGTGGTTTTGTTGACGGTGCAGGACCCATGGGGCGCTTATGCCGAGGTGGGTTGGAAGCCGATTTTAATTTCGAATCTATTCGCCACCGGGTGGGGATTGGCCAATGTGCTTTACGGTATTTGTGTGGTGCGTATCGGAGCAGCATTGACGGGGGCGATTCTTTCCGGGTTAGGAATGACGGTGGGTGTTACCCTTCCCATGATTTTCAAGGGGAGCGGATTGTTCAGTAAGGCTCCTGATATTCTATCCACGGCAGGGCTGACGGTCATGGCGGGTGTTGCTGTTGTGCTGATAGGTATGATTCTTTCGACGCTGGCAGGATTCGGGCGTGATCGGATTCTCAAAGAGACAGCGACAGAAGCAGGGGGTACGACGGGCGGCAAGTTTCTCACCGGGTTGATTATGGTGGTCATTGCCGGAGTCACGTCTTGCGGCATTGCTTTAGCGTTCGTGTACAGCCAGGGACCGATTGTTGAAGCCATGAAGCTCCGTGGCGCCAACGATATTACAGCGAACATCGCCGTCTGGGCAGCGGGTCTGTGTGGAGGAGCGGCAGTTAATGTTATCTATCCAGCCTGGTTGATGACAAAGCGTCGCAACTGGGGTGAATTGACGAAATGCTCAGGTGATCTGCTGTTAGGGGCTATTCTTGGCACACAGTTTATCATCGCGGTCAACCTGCTTGGTCGCGGCATGTTGCTCATGGGCGCATTGGGGGCATCAGTAGGTTTTGGGATTCAACAAGCCTTACAATTGATCGGCAATCAGATGGTAGGGTTTGCCAGTGGGGAATGGAAAGGAGTCAGGAACTCGCCGCGGCTGATGATGTATGTGTCGATTGGTATCCTGTTAATTGCAGTGGTAATCCTGGCCTGCGCTAATAGCCTGGCGAAATAACAGCGTAAAATGGGAGTTGCATGACATGATCGCCCAATTACAGAAATCGCTTACCGCCGCGGGACATGTGTCGCATGTATATGAAACCCCGGATGCCTCCCGTTTGTTGATTCTTCCCTATGGCGCTCGGGTACTCGCCTTGTCCGCTACCGGTGACGATCATAATTTCTTTTGGACAAACCCGGCCCTATGCCGTCTGGAAACCGCTGAAGACGTCTTCGCCGGCCAAGGCTGGCACAATACCGGTGGCGACCGGACGTGGGTTACTCCGGAATTGGATATTTTCTTCCCGGACTATCCGGACACGAAACGTCATTGGGAGCCACCCCAGCTTGATGCCTGCGAGTATGAACTTCTGCATGAGGCGGGGCGAATCGGCTTGAAAAACAAGATGTCGCTACACTTCGCCCGGCTAAAGCGCGATGTGGAGATGGAACTGTCCAAATGGTTTGAACCGGCGCCGAATCCACTGCGTCACGAAGAAGGGCAATATGCATCACCATCATCTTTGCAATATGCCGGCTACACTCAGCGGACTACATTAAAGCTTGTGGAAGGCCAGTCTGCTTCTCCCGTTGCCGCTGGCATTTGGAATTTGATTCAATTGCCACACGGAGGCGAACTACTGGTCCCCACTTACAGCCCAACGTCACCGAAAGTATTGTTCGGGAATATTCCCACTGATCGAATAACCTGTGATGATCGGCTGATACGTTTCAAAATGGATTTTCCGGGTGAGCATAAGATCGCGGTGCGGGCCGCCGCCTTAACCGGCCGGGCGGGATACATAATGGACGAAGGTAAATTGTGTTCAATGGTCATCCGCAACTTTTTTGTGGAGCCGTCCGGCGAATACGTTGATGTTCCCAAAGACGATCCTGAAGACTTTGGTTATGCGTTTCACGCAGTAAACGTACATAGCGATTTAGGCGATTTCTGTGAATTGGAATATCACGCGCCGGCGATCGGCCGCTATCCCGGCCAAACTTTCTGCACTGATGTTTCCCAGGTCTGGGCCTACCGTGGCTCCGCCGAATCCATTCGAGATATTGCACGTCTTTTGCTGGGAGCGGACGTATGAAAATCGTGAAGGTAGAAACATTTCTGACCAACTCGGGACTGAGGAATTACCTTTTCCTCCGGCTTACCACTGATACCGGGTTGACCGGTCTGGGCGAGGCTTCGCTGGAATGGCAGGAAAAAACGGTTGAAACGCTTATTCACGAATGGCTCGAAGACCGCATTCTCGGCGTGAATCCGTTTGATATTGAGCGAACCATCGGGAATTTGATTCGCGATCAATATCAAGGCGGCTCCACCGTTTTGACGGCAATCAGCAGTGCTGAAGTCGCTATGTGGGACATTGTCGGCAAGGCATGCGGCCAACCGTTGTATAAACTCATTGGCGGGCAAGCCCACGAATGCCTCTTCGCTTATGCCAACGGCTGGTATGGCAATGCCAACACCCCCGATGAGTATGCCGCGAAAGCAAAAGAGGTCGCTTCGCGGGGATATCGTGGTTTGAAGTTTGACCCCTTCGGGACGGCGTGGAAACAGTTAAGCCAAGAAGAATGTGCTCGCGCTGAAGTCTTAATCGCGGCCGTCCGTGATGCGATTGGCGACGAAATGGAACTTCTTGTGGAGGTACATGGCAGGCTGGCCGTGGATACCGCCATCGAATTCGGCCGACGAATCGAGCGGTATCGTCCTCGTTTTTATGAGGAGCCGGTCACGCCGAACAGTCTTGATTTGCTCAAACAGGTTTCAGAAGCCCTACCGTTCCCTATCGCTGCCGGTGAACGAATATACAGCCTGGAGGAATATCATCGTTTTTGCGCGATGCGCGCGGGCGATATTCTCCAACCTGACTTATGTCATATCGGCGGCATCAGTATGGGCAAGAAAGTCGCCGCCATGGCCCAGCCTCAGGATATTCTGATTTCGCCGCACGTCTCCGTTGGGCCGGTCGCCCTTTGTGCGGCGTTACATTTTGACTGGAGCACACCCAACGTTTTGATTCAGGAAACCTTCGCCGAGTACGATGTCCCCTGGCGAAACGAGTTAGTCGGCGGATGGAATCCAATTGTCGATGGTGAGTTTGTTTTACCCGAGGAACCCGGACTGGGTATCGAATTAAACGAGGCGGCCTGTGCGGCCCATCCTTATCAGAAACATACCTTTCCCTCACTGTGGGATAACCGCTGGCTAACCGAATTTACACAAAAGGATCGGAGTGAGTAAACATGTCCAACGAGATTGCGCCCATATTCAAAGATAGCACCGAACTGCGTCAAGAAGTGATTTCGACGTGCCTTTACATGCATAATCAACTGGGTTACTTCATCGGGACGTGGGGAAACATATCCGTGCGTTTGGAAGAAGGGCTACTGGTCACACCTTCACGAATCAACTACGCGCAAACCCAACCGGAAGACCTGGTTGTTGTCGGTTGGGAAGGCGGTGTAATCCGTGGTCACAGGGTTCCGACTTCCGAAACTGAACTTCACCGGCAACTTATGCTGGAACGACGCGATTTTGGGGCGATTATTCATAGTCATTCACCATGGGCGTCGGTCTGTGCATGTGCCAATCGTGCGATCCCGGTCATCAGCGACGACATGGCCGAGATTATTGGCGGTGAGGTGAAGTGTGCGAAATACGCACCGGCCGGTCATCACGCCGAGTTAGCCCGCAATACACGCGCTGCTATCGGCCCCGACGCATGTGCGGTTCTACTTGGCAACCACGGCATGGCGGTGGCGGGACGTGATTTGAATGAGGCCGGCGTGGCTAGCCAAATCATTGAAAAAACCGCCATGGCTTATGTCCAGGCGGAAGCCCTCGGCGGTGCTAAGCCGATTCCTGAAAAACTCTGGCGGGAAGAAAGAAACCGGTATCTCTATAAATACGGTCGGCCGGAAGATGTGGCGGACATCCTCGGCCCGAAAATATCATCGAATCCGCAGCAGGATTAATAAATTTATGTATGACATAGTTACCGTGGGTGAAGGAATGTTACGGCTGTCGCCTCCGGCGTATGAGCGTTTGCGACGGGCGACCACGCTGGATATGCGCGTATGCGGTTCACAAGGAAACGTTGCCTGTAATTTCGGCCGACTGGGTATGAAATCGGCCTTCGTGACGAAACTCCCCGACAGCGCCCTCGGCCTGCTCTTAAAGGATTTCTATATGAGCTGCGGCGTGGATACCGGGCATATCCAATTCGTTCCCGATTCACGACTCGGCGTTAATTTCATCGAATTCGGAGCCACCCCCCGGGCCAGCAGCGCCATTTACGACCGCCGCAACAGTGCAGCCAGCACAATTTCGCCAAGCGATTTTGACTGGGACAGTATCCTCAACCAAACACGAATTGCTTACACGGACGGCATTTTTCCCGGCTTGTCGGAGAGTTGCCGAAAGACTGCTTTTGAGTTTATCGCCGCCGCCAAACGCAACAATTGCCTCGTCGGCTTCGATCTCAATTACCGAGAGCATCTTTGGAATAAGCAGGAAGCGGCAGCGGTGATCTCCGATCTGCTCATGCAAGTCGATATTCTGATCGCAACGCGCGGCGACATCGAAGCCCTGTTCGACATCAAGGGAAACGAAGATGATGTTGTGCGACGGGCGCAGGATCGTTTTGGTTGTCGGCTGGTCGGAATGACACTGGGCAAAGTGCACCGTGTCCAGATCGGCGAGATCGGCGGGATCGCCTGTCATGAGGGGCGTTGTTATCAGGGTCATTCATATGAAGTTGATGCGATTGATCGATTTGGTGCGGGAGATGCCTGGGGGACGGGTCTGATGTATGGGTATCTCGTTCGTGACGACATTGAGTATGCGGTCGAGTTTGCTAACGCGATGTGCGCTGCGGATTTCACAATGCCGGGCGACGTGGCCCACGTAGGCGTCGATGAAATAGAGGCTATGATGGGGAATCCAGACTATCGCGTGACACGTTGACGCAACTATTTTTAACTGGCGAGGCGGATCATAATAATGAATTTGAAAAATAAAAATCTGAAAGAAACT
Organism: uncultured Planctomycetales bacterium; assembly: GCA_964569525.1. Classification (GTDB taxonomy): domain Bacteria; phylum Planctomycetota; class Phycisphaerae; order UBA1845; family PWPN01; genus JAAYCU01. Next base: position 5,855 of record CAZMVS010000039.1, on the reverse strand, counting down.
ATTGTTGAACAAACAAAAACTACCGGCATTCTGCCATGTATCAAGCTTAAGCAGAAAGATGATTTTATTGCCTATGCGCAGGCGATGTATGACGGCGGTGCCCGGGTTATCGAAGTCACGATGACTACCCCGGGGGCGATTGAGGCTATCGAAGCGATCTCCGCGGAGTTCAAGGGTCGGCTCTGGGTAGCGGCCGGCACCGTGCTGGATCCTTCCACGGCCCGGGAGGTGATCCTTCACGGCGGCAGCGTGATCGTGAACCCGGCGGTTATCCCTGATGTGATTGATATGGCCAATCGTTATCTTGTCCCGGTATTTTCCGGCGCGTTCACTGCGACGGAGGTTTTCCAGGCCATGCAAGCGGGGGCTACCATGGTCAAGATATTTCCCGGCGCCCTTGGCGGGCCCAAGTACATGACGAATCTGCGCATGGTGTACCCTGAAGTAAACTTGATTCCTTCCGGGGGTGTAAATCCTGAGAATGCCGGCGAATTCATCCGCTGTGGCGCATGTGCGGTTTCCGGAGCCCGGACTTTTATGAACCGTGAGAAGATCGCCGTGGAGGGGTTGGGTTGGGTCACGCAGCAAGTCGCCCGCTACGTGGAGATCATTCGCCAAGCCAAGGAAAACCTACCGGAGTTGCCGTAAAATTGCTGGCAATTGTAAAACGGCATTAAGAGAGGTTGAACTATGTCTCGATACGTTTGGTTGTCCTATCCGTTGGATATTAACGGTCCTCGTCCACCGGCGATTCCTCAGCCCGAATTGAGTGATTTATATACTGTTGCCAAGGACGGCGCGGCGGTACAGGTTCTGCGCGTAGCCAATCACACCGGCACGCACGTGGATTCACCATGTCACGTAGTTGAAGGCGGAACGCCAATCACCGATTTCTCACCGGAGGAATTCATATTTGCACGGCCGGTGGTTATCGATTTGCAACTGGAGGATGCCCAGGTCGTTCAACCCGAGCATCTTGAACCTCACATTGAACCTCTTCAACAGGCTGACATAGCCTTGTTTCGCTTTGGATATGGAAAAGTACGGGCTGAGGATCCGCAACGTTTCAGCACGCAATGTCCCGGCTTCGGCATTGAATCTGCGCAGTGGCTACGTGATCGGTGCCCCAACCTGCGCGCGCTGGGGATGGATGTCCCCTCGGTCGCGACCATCGCCCATCTCGAAGAAACCATGTCCTGCCATAATGTCCTGCTGGAAGGCGAAGGTCGGCGCTTTTTGATTATCGAAGAGATGAGTTTAGCCGACGAACTTGAGACGCTTCGCGAAGTGCGGCTTTGTCCATGGTTGGTTGTCGGCATGGACAGCGGACCATGCTCGATCGTAGGCGTTTTGGATTGATTCCCTGAAGGAGGCTTATAGTCATGCTCGAAGATACCTACGGACATTCGCCAATCCGCAAAATGTTTGATCAAGCGGACGTATACGGCGTGGGCTATGACGAGGAACGGGCTTCGCGCAAACCGGTGCGGCTGGGCATTATCGGGGCGGGTGGGGTCACTGTTTCGAAGTATTACCCTGCTATTAAACGTTTGCAAACGATCTGGGAGCCGGTGGAAGTAGTGGCTTTCAGCCGACGGAACGAACGGGCCGGTCGGCAAATCGAGCGAACCTGGGGCGGCCGCTGGTATCGCGATTACGAGAAAATGTTGGACTCGGAATCCCTCGACGGCGTTATGATCCTCGGCCCCAATGACGTGCATGCCGAACACGGAACCGCCTGTATCGAGCGCGGCCTACCGATTCTTGTTGAAAAACCTTACACATTGTCACTCGTGGATGGCGAGCAAATGTGTCGGCTGGCGAATCATCGCGGCGTACCCATAATGACGGTAGCCAACAAGCGTTTCAGTCCGCCGTACCGACGGGCCAAACGTATGATCCAAGAAGGACCGGTGAACAATCCTGCCATGTATTCGGCCAAGTTCAACTTGGGATACGACTATATTGTTCACATGCTTGAGGCCGGAACAATTCATTTACTTGATATGACCCGCTATCTCATGGGTAACGTCAAGCGGCTTAATGCAATCGGTGTCAACAAATATGGACGCAACCAGGCGCGTTATCCATTCGATAATGCGATGCTTAATTTCGAATTTGCCTCCGGTTCCGTCGGTCAGCTTTATACGAGTTCGACGGCCGTCAGTTTGAAGCCGTGGGAGCGGGTGGAGGTATATGGTGAAAAAGCATGGCTGGCAGTCGAGGACCAGTACGAATTGATCCTGTATGATTCAGAGGAAGGACCGACCAAATCATGGCGACCGGTTATTCCCAATACGCTGATTTTCGACGAGGAATTCGGCGGGTTTATGGGGCTGATCGAAAATTTCCTGCAGGTCATACGTGGTGTGGAAGAACCGATTGTGACCGGCTGGGACGGTCATCGGGCGTATGAACTCGCGGTGGCTACTTTACTCTCTCTGCACCAACGTCAGCCTGTCGATTTACCGCTTGATCCTGGTGCGGCAGATACTGAACGGGCGGAATTCCTCAAATATTAAAATTGTAAACAACTCATTTGTGTTATTGGTATGGTTTCCCCCTGCTGCCAACCTGCCAGCGGGAACATCCCTTGCACCCAATCTATCAATTCAGATTTCTATATAATGCTTGTCGAAAAACAGCAGCAGCATCGATACCCAAGCCTTTTTGTTCGCCGGGACGACGATGCGGTAGTGGTTAATATACCCATGAAGCTCTGCCGGCGCGGCGGCCAACAGATGATCCTGACTGCGAGCGGCGTTGCCCCTGTCCCCAACATGCATTCCGCCGATGAGAACACCAGGGTCAACCAAGCCCTTATCGAAGCGATCGCCAAGGGCTACCACTGGCAGGCTCAACTCGAGTCAGGCAAGTACCCGAGCATCGAGGACCTGGCCCAGGCCGTCGGCGTCGAACGTTCCTACATCGGCCGCATGCTCCGCCTGACCAGCCTTGCCCCGGATTTTATCGAGGCGATCCTGTGCGGCGACCAACCCGACGGTTTGTCACGTCGAAGCCGTCAGGCGAAGTCGGAGCTCAGCCTGGAAAAGCTGCGGAAGAACCTGCCGGTGTGGTGGAATAAGTAGCGAGTTACTACACGATTAGAACAACTGGTATTCTCTACTGTTCTCCTGTCACCTGCTCAACTGATCTATTAAAAAATCCCCTTATACATGGGGATTTTTTATTGGAGGCGGGGGGAATCGAACCCCCGTCCCGTGACAATTCAACCGAGGTATCTACGTGCGTAGTCGTTGATTTAATCTCGGCCGACGGACGCCCAGCGACAGGCTGCCGCCAACCCAGCTTCGTGATATTCGAACCCGCGCGTCACCAAGCCTACCCACGCGAGTCGTCCTGCTATCGTCGCCCATGTCAGCTAGCAGACATCACCGACAGGACGGGCCGCATCTTTAGGCAGCCATGCGCAACGGTTGATCGTTGGCATTCATTAATTGTGTCAGGTGTTTTACCAGGCCGCCTGACAACCTGGACACGCCGCCTCGACCTCATTTGCCCGGTCGAGCCCTATTCGCCCCCTTTATCACAAACAATTATATAATATAAACTTGCAATTGTCACCCGCGATCTGTCGGCGTAAACAACACAACATAACCACAAACCGCTGCACAACACATATACATTATCTATACATCCTCAATATACCATCAATCTATATCGCCTTTTCCAAAAACAATGTTCACGGGCCGACCAGGATTTTCACAGCCGGCCGGCCCGCGTCGAAACGTTCACTTAACAAAAATGACAATCATAGTCAGCTTCAGTCCGCCTTCACGCCCAGGCTATCCGCCATCTTGCGGAAAGCCTTCACGCAGCCGGCCACCTCTTCCTCCAGCTTATCGCTCTTATGCTCATATTCAACGCTGATGAGACCTTTGAATCCCTGCCGCTTCAGCTCCGCCAACATGGCCTTGGCGTCACCCACACCGGTGCCCCAAACCACGTCCCGGGCTTCATGCACACCCATCTTATTGAGATCCTTAAAATGCAAAGAGTTGATCCGCCCCTCAAGCATCTTCAACGTCTCTACCGGGTTCACGCCCGACCTCATCCAGTGCCCCGTGTCCGCACACACCCCAATCATCTTACTGCAATTCGAAATCTTGCCCTGCACGTAATTCGGATCCCAATACCGTGAAGGCTTCGGATGATTATGAATCGCCACCTTGATCCCGTACTTATTGGCCAACTGATCCACCACGGCGAAAGCATCCGGCTCCGGCTCGGCATTGATAACATCGATCCCCATCAACATCGCGAAATCAAAAATCTTTTGCGACTCCTTCTTATCCTTCGTGAACTTGATCACACCCAAACCGGCGATATCCACGCCCGCCTCGTCCGCCTTTTGCTTCACCGCATAAGCCTGCTGCCAGGGCATGTCCACGGACGTCGCCCCCTTCGGCTCATCCTTGCTCAACTTCTGACCCGGATAAATCTCCAAGTACTTGATCCCCAACTTCTTGGCCATATCGATGGTTTCATACAACGTCAAATGATTAAACGTCCAGGCCTGCATCCCCAGATGCCAGTCCGCCTCAGCCTTTTCCGCTTTCACCGGCGGCAACTCCTTCACTCGAATATTCCGATACTCCACGTAACCACCCTTATCAACGTGCGCGTCCTGCATCCCGATAAAGCCCTTGTCCGGCTTCACCTTCAACGCGGGAATCATTCGCGAATCAACATCGATCACCGGAACATTATCCGCATAAACCTTGTAGTAAGGCCCGCGACAATGAATCTCGAACTCATGCCACTTGTCCGCCGCCTCATTCGGTCTCGGATTCACCGCCACGTCACCATACAATGTCCCCGTGCAGTGAATATCATCCCGCGGCTCATTCGAAATCTGCACCTCGCTACCCATATTCCACGGCTCAGCACCAGCCGTCGAACGAACAAACACGCCCGAATTCCCGTTCTTACTGATCCGCCATTCGATCCGCAGAATAAAATCGTCATATACCTTGTTTGTATGTATGTAATGACCAATCCGCGGAATATCACTGCGAACCACACCGTCCACAACCTTAAAGCCTTTGGGATCGCCCTTTATCGTCCAGCCGTCGAAGTTCTCCCCGTTGAAAATCGGCTTGAACCCTTCCTCAGACGGATCGGGCAACGCCCCCGCCAACCAACGTATCGACTGGGCGACAAACTGCCGAAAATGCGGATTGCTGTACGTCTTCGAATCGTGCCCGCTTTGCAGATAAACAATCTGGCTCTTGCCGTACTTATGCGTCCAGGCAATCTGCTTCATGCTCTCGGGATGATTCGTGGTCAACAAGGTTTTCACCCCGTCGGCTACCTTTACATTTCCATAGGTCTCATCATGCAAATCAAAGTTATCCATATAACGAGTAACAGGATGTTTAGGATCAGCAATCTTTATCTTCATTTCCTGATCATGCTTAAACGTGGAACGCCCCTCTTCCGGGCCGGTAAACTTGTATCGGGCTCCGAGAATTTTTCCCATCTCGTCCCAACGCGCATAACCAGCCAACACGTGATGCATAGCCAATACCGGCTTACCCTTCTCCTTCAACAACTTCTTCAGGTTCGCTTTCGCCTCGTCACTGATGTCCTTGTACATGTCGTACCAGACCATGACGTCATACTGGCCCACCTTTTCCGGAGCAAACCATTTCTGAGCCTCCGGTTGCACGACTTCGTGCACAATGAAATCCGGCTGTGAAGTGAATACCTCAAGAAACGGATCATGCTCGAAAGGATGACCACCGGTCACCAGCAAAACCCGAATCTTGTTCGCCCGCGGCGGCTTGGGAATCTCCTTGTTCCCCTCAGCCGCCAAAAGCGCCGACGCCAGA
>CAZMVS010000038.1:0-9006 GCA_964569525.1 uncultured Planctomycetales bacterium | reverse complement strand
TGACTTATATTTTGGTGCTGGAGGTGCTGGGAGCGATGGGAGTGATTTCGCCGATGTTGGCGGCGTTGTTGCACACGTTGGCCAGTGCGGTGGTGATTTTCAATTCCGCGCGGCTGGTGCGGTTTGGTGAGCATTTGGGTTCGGTGCCCATGGCAGCGGCGCCACCTCAGCCACCTGGTGAACCTTCCCGGTCAAGTGAGCCGCAACCGGCTCCTGTACCGGCATAGATCTGACGGTCAACGAATATCATGAGATATTATCAGACGGGGCCTTTTCGCATGAGGAGGCCCTTTTCTATGCGCAGACTGATGATGTAATTGTTATTTTAGTTTTGCCTGCAATGGCGGGATTTCGGGGGAACATATCCATTTTTTGCTCTGGTTTGTTCATGGCGGTATGAAGATAGGCCGATTTATTTGGCATATTTGTGATTTTCGTTTTTCTTCTCCTTTCGTTTAATTGTTAAGAGTCTGCATACCGTCCGGTAATACCATATCAATTTTATTTTATTCCGGCGTAGTGAATCGCGATTGAAGGCGGGTCCTGCAGAGGTCGATACGCTTAATGGATGCGCTGTTTCCGCGCCAAGTGGACGGGGATTCGAGCGTAGCGATTTGCTAATGCTTCTGGTGAGGGATTTTCATGGATCTGGCAACTGGAATTGGACTTTTGGCAGCGATCAGCATGCTTGTCTGGTCCTTGTGGTACGGGTCCTCAGGTGCGGTTTACATTTACTGGGACACAGCTTCGGTCATCCTGGTGATTGGTGGCTCGCTGTTTATTGTTTTAATGACGCAGGCATTGGATAAGTTTTTGTCGCTGTTCAATATTTTGAAGCGAAGTATTTTCGTCAAGCGGATGACTATTGCGGAGACTATTGAGCAAATCATTCACTTGGGGGAGATGGCCCGACGAGAAGGCGTGCTCTCGTTGGAGAATGCATTGGGGGATATTGATGACGAATTTATGGCCAACGGGATTCGCCTGGTGATTGACGGGACGGCCGCCAATGAGATCGAGCAGATTCTGGAGGCGGAGTTGGAGGCGATGGATGGCCGGCATAGTCAGGGGAAAGGCATCTTGGAAATTGCGGGAAAATACTCACCGGCGATGGGCATGATTGGAACCTTGATGGGTCTGGTGGCGATGCTGCAGAGTATGGATGATCCCAGCCAGATCGGAACGGGTATGGCGGTGGCTCTTTTGACCACCATGTACGGGGCGATCATGGCCAATGTCGTGTTTCTGCCGTTGGCGGACAAGCTGAGTTACCGTCACGAGGAAGAGATGTTGTTGCGGACAGTGATGATCAAGGGGATTTTGTCATTGCAGGCGGGGGATAATCCGCGGGTGACCCAGGCCAAGCTGTCGGTGTTTTTGCCAGTGAATGATCGCGATGCGATTAAAGGCCCGGGTGCACGGGAGAAGTAGAGACAGCCGATTACAGGGGCATGCGGGCAGCGGGTTTTGAGGATCGCTCAATGAATTTTTCGATATTTTGTAGGTCCGATTTTCCAAAAAAATTTTGGTCGAATGTAAAGTAATAAGGCGGCGGTTGTATGGCGGTTAAACGACAGAAGAAACAACCGGAAGGGGCGCCGGCATGGATGGTGTCCTACGGAGACATGATGACGCTTTTGTTGACGTTTTTTGTCATGATCGCCGCACTAGCTAACTTTGAAGACGTGGACGATCGGTTCATGGCGGCCATTGAGTCGATTCGCCAGGCGTTGGGGATGCGGGGCCAGGTGGGGCGGAATATGGACCCCAACGTGGATTTTCATTCCTTGATGGTTCGCTTGGAATCGGTGGTCAAGCCCCTGGAGCCTAAGAAACGCGGGCATAGTGAAGAAAAAGGGGTCCGGGGTAAGAACATGCGTTTGCGGCGGATTCGTGATGGGGCGCAAATTACGATTGGCGGGCCGATCATCTTCAAACCTTTTGAGGCAAAGCTGACGGAGCGAGGCAAGGAGACGCTACGTTCGCTGGCGGAGATTTTGAAAGGTTATCGGAATCGAATCGAGGTTCGGGGGCATGCGGCCGAGGAGCCTCGACCGGCGGATTGGACGCAGAAGGATTTGATGGACTTATCTTACCAGCGGGCCATGTTCGTGGTCGGTGAGTTGGCGGAGAGCGGGATCGACAGCAGGCGGATGATTCTAACCGCGGCAGGGCCGAATGAGCCGGTGGCGCAGGGGGTTTATGATCCGGCCAAGCTGGCGGACAATCGGCGGGTGGAGATCATCGTGCGTGAATCGCTAATCGATGATTATTTCAGCCGTCCGCCATTGTCGAAAGACGCGACCAGTCAGCCTGCGGATACACCAGTAAAAGAGCCCGCCCCGAAGCTGGTTCGGTAGAGTAGAGTTTGGTTTGAGATTGGCCGCTCTATTAAGCATCATTTAACCCCCAGTAGTACTTCACATCAAACCACTTTCAGCTAGTGGGTATTCCAATCGAAATATTATTTCTTCTCTAGAGCATTTTCAGAAAAAGTGTAGTGGTCGAAACGTTCGTTTTAGGCCGAAATCGAGCGTTTTTCAGATGCAAAACCGCTAAATAAAAACTTAAACTGCTGTAAGTCTTTGCAAATCAAATACTTAAGAAATTTCACAAAATTTCAGGTTTTCAGTAGGTATTTTACTTTTTTTTAAGCTTTTTAAGGTATAAAGCTCTTTGTAAAGAATATTGCAAAGTGGTAGAAGAAATAATGTTTATAGGGCAGGGTTAAGAAAGAGAAGTATTAGAGCAATAAATAAATTTCGGAACTTTCAGATTTACGCATTATTGATTTTGATGTTGACATCGAAGGTGTTTGCAAAAACCTCAAATATAAATGATTCTGTAACAGAACATTCAAACGTTCTTCGTGTTGTTTACTTTCATTGCCCATCGTGTCACGGCCATCGGCAGGTCAATAGGAGATAATTATGAAAAAGACATTTTGGACAGCAGAGATTGTACTAGTTGTGATGGTGGCAGTTGTTACGGGTGTAGTCGGCATTTCCCATGCAGGCGATGAATGTGGCAAGAGATGTCCTGCATGGAACGGCTGTGATCATTATGATCACTGTGTCGGTACGTCGCAGCAAAACTGCCCTAACTCTGACTGGAGAGACAATAAGGGCTCTCCCTACTTGTGCCTATCGGACTATGGGACTAAGACCTGTTCTTACTACGGAGACTATTGGTTGTGTGCGGTATACAAGAAGAGCATGTTTACCGGGGTAAGTTGTGCTAAGACGACAATTGAGACCGGTAGCACGATAATGTGGCAATCTGTGTCGTGTTCCTGACGACCTGTTTCCCCAGACGCATTTTGTTGTCTCAGTGAACATCCAGCGAGACAGTCAAGAGCGGCGATTGGAGTCGATACCGACAGTCGAAGGAGAGAGCAATGTGCAATTCTAGCAAATGGTTTCTCGTATTGCTGACCATATCCTTGGTGGTAGCATCGCGCGTATCGGGAGAGCTATCCACGGAGGAAAAATCCTTCCTGGAGGCTGTCAGGACCCTGCGAATTGAAACATTGCAGAAGGTAGAACATGGCGGCGGGACGGCAGAAATCGCCGTCACCGAGTTCTCTCGGTTTGAAGATGATAATGAAGTCTCGCGTGTTATCCCGAAGCACAAAGTAGAGTTCTTGTTTCTCGGAACAGAAAGCTTGAGGAAAGACTATGCGCCCGGGCGTAAGGATCTTATCAGCAGGTCATTGCTTCTGAATGAGAACAGAAGTGTAGAGTACCATGCAAAGGGTGCGAAAAAGCCCGCCAGCGTCCGTATCGACAAGTACGATGACTCCCTCATTTGGTTCGATACGGAAGTTAGGAACTGCTGCTATGAGGGGTTTGCGCAGCTCCCGTTTCCTGCGGAGGAATCGGTGTTCTGGGAAAAGTTGGAAACCGTGTTTGAGACAAAGGTGACCAGGAATGGAACTGTTGTCCGATTGACCTTCGGCCTCGTTCCCCAAACGGGCATACAGTTCGACGAGCACGTGTACGATTTCGACCTTTCGATGGGTGGCATGCTTGTACGCTGGTCGGACAAGCGTATTGAGAAATATTCTGAGGTAAGCCACGAAGTGTCGACCGAAACGACGATGTCTTGGAGGGATGTTGGCGGGGGGGTTTTTCTACCAGTTGAGCGGCATGCAAAGTTTGTTGGGAAGCGGAACGGAGAGGAAACACAACGATCAGAAACCCAGATGCATTTTTCGGACTTTTCGGTCAAACCTGTAAGCTCAGAGGACCTGTCTGTCGACCAAATGGGAATCCCGTACGGCACACCGGTTGTCGACACTATTCTTGGGATTCAATACTTGTATGCCGTAGGGGGGGAGTACGGAGACGATCCGGATAAGATTCTAGATATAGGATACCTTGACGAGGCTCAGGACGTTGGCGATGCCGAGGATATGCCGGTGCGAACAGATGACACACTAGGCAACGTCTCTGAAAGCGCCTCGCAGGAATCTCCCTCGTCATTCAGGGGATTGGTAGTAGCTTGCGCAGGAGTCGTAGGTTTCCTTGTTCTGCTGTTGGTTGCGGTGAGAGTAGCTGCGCATAGAAGAGAAAGAACCCGAGATGCGCAGGTATAGAGCAATATACCACTTATTTGCAATTGCAGCTGGAGCTTTGGTGATTGCCGTTGCGGTGCTAGCGAGGCAACATGAACGTGGTACGGTGACGGGTCCGCGCATCTTAATTGAGCCAGCAACGATGGATCTGGGCGTGGTGGACGCGAACACCGTCGTGACGGGGCAAGCCACTATTAGGAATGGAGGGGATGAAGATCTGACGATTCATAGGATATCGGCAACTTGTGGATGCACTGCGGCAAAAATTGCGAAGAAAAGCTTGGCTTCCGGCGAGAGCGAAAAGGTAACGGTGTTCTTCGATAGCACAGGATACCATGGTCGCGTCAGGAAGGGGCTCTTCGTTCAGGCAAACGACCCTCGGGGCGGAGGGGAGATGGCGGTTACGGCGTACGTGAAGATAGGGCTCCGAATGAATACTGATAAGGTATTCCTGGGGCGAGGGCGAAGCGGGGATATCCTGACCGGTCATGCCTATGTCTTCCGAGACTCTGGGGATGACGATGCGGAAATAGCCTTCCGCAATGTGCCGGATGGGGTTGAGGTATCTGAAGGCAGGTGGGAAACCGTGAGGGAATTTCGACAATGCCGGATCAACATACAAGTATCGGCGCTGGACAAGAGGGCCGGATTCTACGAGACGAGCTTTCAGGTGTACCTGATGGGCATTCAGCTACCGGTGACAGTGCGATATGAAGTGATCCCTCACGTCGAGTGCGATCCGACCGTGATACGTATGGGGGAATTCGGGGGCCACATAGAGAAGGCAGTGGCTAAATTGCGATGGCCTGCTGGTTCGCGGCGGCCGTCCGGAATGTTGGTAAGATCGGTCTACGGCAATTGCGAAGCGACCATAGACAGCACAAGTGGAAGCGAGTCTCATTGCATCGTGCGGATTAAAGCCTTCGATGAGAAGGCGGGAGGTAATGAGGATATGGATTTCCTGCGGATTACATATAGATTGGGCAAAGAAAGCGAATTAGAAATATTGACTGTACCAGTGATATTGCCGGCTGGGAAGGCTGTCTCCTCCCCAGAGAATTAGTCCAGGTCTTGCGGGAGAATCCTTGCGCCCTTCTATGAGAAGTCTCGCGGTGTCAAGACAGAATCGCTGCAGTGATTCCTTGCGTGATGCCAACGGTCGCGCAGAAGGTCAAGGAACCGGATAAACGGAAGGATGTGATGCGGTACTTTGTTTATGTGCTTACAAAACCTTTCCCGTATCGATACAATAAATTGTAATTTATAACAGCCCGATGCAATCAATCCCATTTCAGGATCGCCCCGGTATGGGCGCTGGTGGCCATTGAGGCGTACTTGGCCAGGTAGCCCGTTTTGAAACGAGCTTCGGGTTCTTTCCAATTCTTTCGCCGTTCGGCGAGTTGGTCATCGGAAAGTTGCACGTTGAGCTTGTTGTTGGGGATATCGATTTCGATGATATCGCCGTCCTGTAACAGGCCAATTTCGCCGCCGTTGGCCGCCTCGGGGCTGACGTGGCCGATGCAGGCCCCGGCGGTTCCGCCGCTGAAGCGACCGTCGGTGATCAGGGCGACAGTCTTGGCTAACTTGGGGTCAGCCTTGATGTAACTGGTGGGGGCGAGCATTTCCTGCATGCCGGGTCCGCCGCGGGGTCCTTCGTAGCGAATGACCACCACCGAACCGGGTTGCACTTTTCCGCCGAGGATGCCTTGGCAGGCGTCTTCCTGACTTTCAAAGATGATGGCCGGTCCGGAATGTTGCATCATTTCCTTATCCACGCCGGCGGTTTTGACCACGCTGCCGTCACGGGCAATGTTGCCGTAGAGAATACTCAAACCGCCTTTCTCGGAGTAGGCGGTTTCCACGGTGCGGATACAGTCAAAGGGATCAAACTGTTTTTCGTTGATCATGGTCAGGACGGTGGCACCGTTTTTTTCGGCATACTGTGTATATCTACTCAGATCACTGCGGGTAGAGGTACTGATGCCGTCGAGACGAATTTCTTCGCCACGGACGCGGATATCATTTTCCTGGATGTTTTCGCCAATGGTTTTGCCGGTGACGGTAAGCGCGTCGGTATTGAGCAGTCCGGGTTTGCCGCGGTTAATTTCGCCGAGGATGGTCATGATGCCGCCAGCGGCGTGGCAATCTTCGATATGATAAATTTTGCCATCTTTGCCGGCTGACGGGGCGAGTTTGCAGACATTCGGAGTGCGCTTGGACAATTCATCGATGTCTTTCATGGTGAAGTTGACGCCGGCTTCGTTCGCGACGGCCAGTATATGCAACACGGTATTGGTCGAACCGCCCATGGCCATGTCCAGGATCATGGCGTTTTCAAAAGCTTCACGGGTCATGATATCTTGCGGCAGAGGGGCATCGGCGTTGGCCATTTCCACGATTCGTCGGGCGGCCTCGGCGTAGAGTTTTTTGCGATCTTCGCTGGTGGCCAGGATGGTTCCGTTGCCGGGCAGGGCCAGGCCGGCGGCCTCGGCGAGGCAATTCATACTGTTGGCGGTGAACATGCCGCTACAGCTGCCGCAACCCGGGCAGGCGTGATTTTCGACGTCTTTTAATGTCTCGTCGTCGATGGCCCCGGCACTGCGTTGGCTGACGGCGTAGAAGGCGCTGATCAGGTCCACGATTTTGCCGTCGGTGGTTTTGCCGGCTTCCATAGGTCCGCCGCTGACGAAGATAGTAGGGATATTACAGCGGCCGGTGGCCATCATCATGCCGGGGATAATTTTGTCGCAGTTGGTGATACAGATCATGGCGTCGAAGCAGTGGGCCTTAAGCATGGTTTCGACGGAATCGGCAATGAGCTCCCGACTGGCGAGCGAGAATTTCATTCCCGTGTGTCCCATGGCAACGCCGTCGCATATACCGATGGTGTTGAAGATAAAGGGCACGCCGCCGGCCTCGCGAACCTTTTCTTTGACGAAATAGCCGACCTTATCCAGGTGGGTATGGCCGGGAATGATATCTACGTAAGAATTGGCAATAGCGATAAAGGGTTTGCCGGCATCGTTGTCCGTGAAATTTCCAGTTCCTTTCAGAAGGCTGCGGTGGGGTGCACGTTCGAAACCTTTTTTGACTGTGTCGCTTCGCATGTAATTTACCTCTATTCAGTGGATAAATATTGGATCAACTGTTTCAAGATTTACTATTTATAACCTTAACCCGTCACGTGGCAAATTTATTTTTCATGTATCGGTAAGTCCTTTTATGGCATGGATTTATTATAAGGCCGAGTGGGTTATTTTTCACATGAGGGCCGACGGAACCTGCAAGGGGGCGGCCGATAGCGAGAAAGGAATACGCGAGCAATAGGAGATTTTTGATATTTTTTCATTTATTTGTGTAACTAAAGACCAGTTTTAGTGTCTAAAAAATAAATGGGCAAGTCGCATTCACTCCTACAGCGAGAAAGGAGATTCCCCATGCGTTATCGCACGGTAATCATGTCGTTGATTGGTCTGGTGCTCTGTCTCGGATTGTTGTCGCCGACATTGGCGGGTGGCAAAGGGAAATCCCCTCAGTCAGTGCCTAAGGCGGAGAAGCTTAAGTCGTCGGAGCAGCTTACTCGACTGCAGATTGATGCGTTCCGGGTCAATTGGACGCAGGAGCAGCTCGTCAAGATGGACTTTGAGGCATTGACCAAGAACAAGCCATCGGCAAGCCAATTGTTCGAGAAGCTGGGGAAAGAAAACACCCGCCTGGCTTTTCGATTGAACCAGACGGTGGTTATTTCTAGTTCTTTCAAATGTGAGCAGAGAGAGAAAGTCCCGGCGGTCAGGGATATTAATATAACGAGCGCCGGCAAGGTTACGCCCGCTGTAAATTATGAAAGTGTAGGATATGATATTGGCATAGTTGGTAATTGGAGCCAAAAAGAAAATGACCCTGTTCTTGCCCTTCATCTGGAAATCGACATTGAAGATGTGATTCAAAGTACGGTTGAAGTGGCAGAAGGCATTCAGATGCCGACAGATACTCGTATCCAATTAAATCAACTTCTGCAATTAAAAACCGGCGAGCCCGTTTATTTTTACAGCAGCAATACGCAGACCGGGATTGACGTGAAGAATACATTCGAAGTGCTCGTGGTGCGGATATGTGCTGAAAAACTGTAAGAAGAAGAGCTCTTGAACATGGAGAAGTTTGAAAGGCCGGGGCGTTATGTCCCGGTTTTTTTCATTTTTATGCGAAACCAGGGTTTATTCAAGGTGTTTAAATAATAAAAAGGTATTTCGTGGTAAATACATTTAAAAGGAGATTCCTGTGCGCTATAGCAAGGGGATTACGGTATTGGTCTGCGTGGCGCTTTGTTTGGGCTATTTGTCGCCCGCATGGGCTGAGAATGCGGCCAAAAGCCAAAATGAGATTCAAGAACGGGGGGCGCTTCTGGCGTTGCGTAAACAGTTATTGAAGCA
>CAZMVS010000037.1:0-10058 GCA_964569525.1 uncultured Planctomycetales bacterium | reverse complement strand
CGAGTTTCCCTCGAAATCGACGGTAAAGATTTCGCTGAAGCCAGCCGGCGGATGCAGCCAAGCAGACATAGCGGAATGGGCTGCAGCCAATAAGTCCCCTTCCCCACCGAAACCGATACCCTCGGCCAACAGGCGACTGGCAGCTACGAACGGGACTGTTTCACTGCGCTCGTCCTCTCCAAACGCCAAGAACTGGTAACTGAATGCATCCAGCCGATGATCCTCGATCATTCCGCGAAGTGCGTTTTCGCCCCTGGCCGCCGCTTCCATATCTTCCTGTTCGACATAAGGAGCGATCTCGTATTGGCCGCGGTAGTCGTTGACCAGACGATTCACTTGCGAAGCGTCCGCCTGTTGGACACGATTGTGGTAATCGTCGAGGGACAACATTTCGCAGGTGCAGCCCAAAGTGTTGGCCAAATGTGTTGGGTCAAAACCGAGGTCACCCATGCCGGGGAAGGGATAGCCCATAAGTCCCAACCGCGCCTTGCGCATTTTTCGTACCGCCCGCGCTGCCCGGAAGATAATCGGCAACTTGCCCAAGGGCTGTGGATCATCATGATGAGTGGTGACGTATTGAAAATGCACTTCGTGGCGGTTCAGTACGTTACACAAATCCTGCGTGCCGTGTACGCCATGATTAGCCAGTAATTCCGGGTCGCCGTAGTTTTCATCCACTGACCGCAATTCCTGGGTATTCCAGATCACAATGGGCAGATGAGTACGTTTCAAAATGGGAGCCGTAATCAAGCTGGGCGAATAAGTCAGCATCACCACCAGCAGCACATCGACTTGTTTTGCCTCGTAGCCTCGGACCGTCCAATCGATGTCTTCACGGGTATAAACCGCCTTTTCGAAATGCACATTGGCAAACTCGGACAACAACGGGATCAGCTTGTTGCGCAAAAATTCTTCGCGCAAACGGCGCAGGTCGGGAGCCAGCTTTTCGTAAAACTCCAGCGTCAAGGCCAATATACCAATGCTCGGTCTAGCCATAATCCGCTCCTTTTACGTGCTTTTTAAGCACGTTGCGGCAACCGAACCCACTGCTGTTTATCCGCCGACTCGCGTACCGCTTCCAGAATTCGCTGCAGGTGCAAGCCATCTTTCAAAGACGGCTGCGGCGAACGTTGGTTGGCGATCGCGTCAAGGAAATTGTAAACGCTATGCACGTGGCCGCGGAGCCAACCCACACTGAACTTCGGGCCGGGAAATTTTCCTCCCGGCAAGGGGTACCGACTAACGCAGGCAATCTTTTGCCAGCCGTGACTACCGCCGAGATCGCCGTCCGGCAGACGGGTGTCGAACACTTCCAGGTAATTTGGATCCATCAGGTTGAATCGGATGGCCCCGTGTTGGCCGTGAATCTCGAAACGCAGTTCATCCTCCGTGCCGGTGGCGATTTTGCTGGCTTCCACCGAACCGATGACACCGTCGGCCATTTTTAACAGCATGACCGCCGCTTCCTCCACGTCCACGGTCATGGTCTTGCCGGGCTCATCTTTGTTTGGCCTCTGTGGTGCCCAAATGCGACTGCAACACATGACCGATTCAAACGGCCCCATCAAATGTATCAACATATCAAGAATATGCGAACCGAGATCGCGAATGACCCCCCCCCGGCGGCCGCTGTCGATTTCCAGTTCACCGCCTTGTTTGGATCCACGCTGCCGGCGTGAAGATAAGCGGCCCGGAAATGAGTTACCGGCCCAACAAAACCCCGGTCCATCAACTCCTTGGCCTTTAACGTGGCGGGGAAACATCGGTACTGTAAGGCCACCTGGGCGACACCTTTGTAACCGTCCAGCACGTGTTCCAGCTTGTCCGCTTCTTGCAAATCAGCAGTCACCGGCTTGTCCACATAAATATGTTTGCCCGCTTCGATAGCGGCCTGCAAAGCGGCAAAGTGCTGCTGGTTGGGTGTACAGATGTGCACAATATCAACGTCATCCGCATGAATTACTTCCATGGGATCAGTGGCGAAACGTTCGAAGCCACCTTCATGGACGGCCTGTTCGGCCAATTCCGAACGGCCACGACAAACGACCTTGAGTTTTGTATTCACCGGTGGCGGGCTGTAATACAGAGGCATGGTCTTGTGGGCGAATGTATGCGTCTTGCCCATGAAACCGAAACCGAGCATGCCTACGCCCAACATTTTCATAAACCGAAATCCTTTCCGATGATCTCTATATCCAAGCTTTATTCAATATTCATGTAAACCATCGGTCAATCACATACCGTTCATTCTATGCCTGTAGCGAACCTTTGATCGACCGGCGAAATGAATAATTCTTATGATCAGGCGTAGCCTAATTCCTCCTCGGTCTCACCAATGGCCTCGTCGATCATGTCCAGCCCTTTGAGCAATTCCTCTTCGTTCATGATAATCGGCGGGCTCATGCGCAGGATATGCCCGGCGGGGATCCAGGCCAATCCCTTCTGGAAGGCCTTTATATAAACCCGTTTGCCGGCCTCGTCGAAAGGCTCCTTTGTCTGACGATCCTTGACCAGTTCCACACCCATCAGGCATCCTTTGGCCCGCACGTCGCCGATGATCTTGTGTTCAGCCATCATTCTTTGCAGCCGCTGCAACGCGACTTCCCCCAAGTGGCGTGCATTTTCCAACAGCTTCTCTTCTTCGATCACCTGGATACTGGCCAAGGCAGCGGCACAGGCCATCGGATTGCCTCCGTAACTGCTGGATGCGCTGATCTTGTCGAAGTTCTCCTTGATTTCCTCTCGAGCCACGCAAGCGGTTACCGGAAAACCGTTGCCAAACCCCTTACCCAGCGTTACCACGTCAGGCACCACCTCCCAATGATCCATGCACAACCATTGGCCGGTGCGCCCCATGCAGGTCAACACCTCGTCAGCCATCAACAAAATGTTCCGCTCGTCGCAGAACTTGCGCAGCTTGGGGAAGAAATCGTCCGGAGGCATCACGCTACCGCCCCAACCCTGGATCGGTTCGAGCACGAAGGCCGCCACCTGCCCGGTTGTTCCTTCCTGGATGAAATGTTCGTAATGAGCCAGGTACGCTTCGGTATCCAGCGAGCCATCGGAACGAGTCCACAACGGTCGATACGTATCAGGCCGAGGAACCATATAGAAGCCGGGCATTCGGGTCGATGCGTTCATCGGATTCATTCGCGCGCAGGAAACGGAGCCGAGGCTTTTACCGTGGAAATCCTTGAAACAAGAAATAAACTCGGTTTTGCCGGAAGCAGCGCGGCAAATGCGGAGACCAGCTTCCACCGCCACCGTGCCGCTGTCGTACATCTGCACGCCGTTCAGATCGCCGGGCAAAATCCCCGCCATCTTGGCCATTAACGCATGTTTGACCGGAGTAGTGAAATCATGGCAGTTCATTAAACGATTCGCCCAGTAGGCAACTGCTTCGCTGACCTTGGGATGGCAGTGCCCCAGCGTCGTCACGTAGATTCCGCTGGAAAAATCCAGGTAGCGATTACCGTCCACATCTTCCAGCGTCACACCCTTTCCGTAGCTCCAACACACCGGGAACAAGCGTACCTGTCCCGACAAACCGCGATATGTCTCGCTGGCAAACTTATGCATCTCGCGGCTTTTGGGACCCGGCAGGTCAGTGATAACATGCGGTATCTGGGACAAATCCGCCCTGCCCCAGTCGGGATCGTAGGTCGCTTCCGGAATAATCGTCTGTTCATGTAATGTATTCGCCATGATTCATCCTGTCTTGTATCTGTCATTCTACCCAACGGAATCCAGTAACTGCTTTCCGTGATGATAAAACAATCCTTCAATAAACGTTTGCCTCAAACCAAGGCGGACCACCGCCTTCTTGATAGCCCGCAATTCCTCGTACAAAAAGGAAGTAAATACCAGC
This sequence comes from uncultured Planctomycetales bacterium, assembly GCA_964569525.1. Taxonomy (GTDB): domain Bacteria; phylum Planctomycetota; class Phycisphaerae; order UBA1845; family PWPN01; genus JAAYCU01. The sequence continues at coordinate 6,190 of CAZMVS010000037.1, read as the reverse complement.
TTATTACGATTGTCGGTAATAGATAACGCCCAATCAGCGGGCGTGACGTAGGTGTACTGATCATTGATCTCCACGGACTTTCCCGCCGCCAAAGCGATCGGTATATCCGTACCGAAAAGAATCTTTTCCGGGGCCACACTTTGAAACAGATGCTCCAGCACTTCCCAGTTGTTCAACATGGCCAGGTCAAAATATAAATTGGGCAATCCCTTCAGCCGCTCCAGGTAGCCGAGAACGTTTTTCAGGTAATAAGCCCGCCCGATGTGGGCAAGCACAATCTTGGCATTCGGCCAATTGCTGCACAGTTCTACGATTTGTTTTTGATTGATGGGATCAGCCAAGCGCAGTTTACGGGGAATGTGCAACACGATGATCAAGCCCAAGTCGTTGGCGACCTGCATGATACCCGGCGGCAGCATCTCGTGAATTTCCACCGCCGCCACGTCGTCCTTCCGTACATAATCGGGGTACGGCTTGAAACCCAGAAATTTCTGTTCTTTCACATCCCTGTGTACATCAGCCGGATCCTCGGTCGGGTCCAACAAGCGCAAACCGAAAAACTGTTTTTGATCACACTGCTCGGCGATATATCGATTATTTTCTTCCTGGTTGTAGATAGGAAAAGGCAATCCGAAACAAACCGCCTCGCTTTGACGACCGGGATAAATATCTTCGAGATCTTCACGCAAGTCGTTGAAATCGTACCGTGTAATCGGCCGGCCGCCGCAGTTTAAAAACTCACCCTCCGGCACGGATGCCTCGTTAAAAACGTGCACGTGAAAGTCCAGAACCTGTGGGGGCACAAACGATTCAAACTCTTCCCGCCAGATCTTCAAGTTGCGTTCGTGCTTTGTCGTTTCACGCCACACGTTGGCACTCCTCCCCCTAATCTCCACGACCATGTTCGCGAAAGTAATTCAATCCTTCCATCAGGGTTTTGATATTTTCATGATTGGTGCCGGGAACAATACTGCTGCTTCCGCCCAGCATCAAACCCTGCCGAGGACCGTTTTCCACCAACCAATTCAATTCTTTTCGTACATCATCCAGCGTACCGAAGGGCAGGGTTTGGGTTACTGAAACACCACCAATGATAAACAGCGGCTCGCCATCGCGGTCGGTCATCCCACAAATTTTTTCGTAATCCATGCCGTCTTCATATTGAAAACCCTGGAAACCACGAATGCCCACTTCGATCAAGCGGGGAACCATCTCCATTAAATTGCCGTCGCAATGCCAAATCAGGCGCACCCCCGCATCCAAGAATGGCTGAATCGCCCGGGCAAAATGCGGAAACCAGATTTCATCCAGCGATTTAATATTGACCAGCGTCGAACGCGAGTCGGCCATGTCGTAATCCAAACGTATCAGCGGCGGCAAGCCCCCCTGCTTGATCGCATTGGCCGCGGCCTGGTTTTCGAGCACCGCCAAGTCCGCCTGCTGAGCAAAGTCGCGTTCCATCAACTCGGGACACATGGCATAGGCGGTAAAATAATGGGTGTATCCGTATTCCCAATAATGAAAAGTGGGAAAGCTTTGGAAGCCGTCCGCATAAGGTCCCTTGAGAATATCACTCCCCAATAAACGCTGTATCCGACATTCCGATTCAATTAACTGCTCGATTAACTTTGGATCATCCGGATTGAAATTCTTAATACGCTCCTTGCGACGGGGAAAGACGAATTTTTCCAAATGTTCCAGGACGGCTTCGGGGGAATCAATCCGCATACCGTCGCGTAAGATATCCTCCAAACCGGTGGTCGCACCGTGTTCCGTCGATGCTTCATAACCATGCGCCCCCATGCTCAACGGGTTGTCCGACAAGTATTGATCAATAAAACAGCAACCCCCTTGGCGCTGAAATTCGATATATATTTCATCAGGATATTGCTTGTAATCCCCCGGTTGTCGTCCAGTCATTTTCTCCATGAAAGGTATATCCATTACGTGTAGCATCCAAGAGGGAATCCCCTGTGTAGGTTTCATCGCAATGGTATCCCAGGCCAATTTGGCCCGTTCCTTCCATAACGCTTCGAACTGCTGGTAACCACTAACCGCCGTCATACGTACAACCCAATTTTGCGTTTAAAAACCCGTTTCACTGATAAGCACTTCGCAAGACCACTCAATAGCTTGGCGTTTCTATTCCAAATGGTATCGATCTGCCATCTTTTTCGGATCCGCTTGCTCGCGCACCACCGCGCACAAGGCGGCCTGGAAAGCATGTGGGTCGGGAACTTGAATGGCATTGCGCCCGAAAACCACACCCCGAGCACCAGTTTCGACCTCAGCGGCTGCCAACTCAAGGGCTTGTAATTGTGTCGGTAAACGCTCCGCTCCCAATCCAAGAACGGGTACTGGGCATGAAGCGGTTACTTTCGCAAAGTCGCAGGTATAAAAAGTTTTGATTGCATCCGCCCCCAGCTCCGTGACGATCCGGCAGCCGATCAATACGCTATCGTGCAACTCTTGCGGGGCTAACTTGGTGTGGCCGGTGGGGAAATATTCGCCGATTACCGGAATACCCAGTTCATGGCACCGGTTGACCAGGCGGGAAAATATCTCCACGTTCGCGGCATCCCGCATCTCGTCCCCGGTCTGTAAGGTCAAGGATACCAGGGCAATATCCATCCCTTCGCGCAGGCTGTCTTCCACGCGATAACAATCAACGCTGAGTGCCTGGCGATAACCAAACTGGAAACAATACACCGTATTCCAATTCAGCCGAACAACCGCCAAAGGCCGGCGGCGGCCCGCGAAAATACTATAACAGTGCCGAAGCATACCGGGAGCTAACAACACGCCGTCCACCTCGGGATTGATCTTCTTCACCGTGGCCGGCAGGTCTTCCATCCCTTCGATCGGGCCGTCGAACATACCGTGATCCACAGCGATGATCACCGCCCTGCTCTCGTCAAATAAACGCCGCAGTCGTATTTCCCTACCGTCCATTGCAACTCCGCTAAATTCTTTGTGGTACCAATATTAATTCAACACCGGCCTGCATCAGTTTTTCCACTTGTTCATGACCAAGTCCGTCATCTGTGATCAGGCCATTCCATTGGGCAATATTGCCGAAGCGCATCAAAGCGGTTTTGCCCACCTTGGTATGATCCGCCACGCTATACACCCGTCGCGCGGGCTGCGCCATCTTGCTGAGCAGGCCGGCCACCGTGGCGGACCCTTGGTAAACGTTCCCTTCCTCGTCAATTCCATCCGCACCGATAAAAGCGATGTCCGCCTTCATCATGTCCACGTTGCTTTCGGTGATCGCCCCGATCAAATCGGGCGAATCCTTGCGTAGCTGTCCGCCCAGCAACAACAGCTCGATACCTTGGCAACCATAAAGGGCTGATGCAATCGGAAGTGAACCAGTCACGACGGTAATGTTTTTCCGGTACCGCAGATGATTGGCCACCGCCAGGGTGGTGGTCCCGGAATCAAGCATGACCGATTCACCTTCCCGCACCAGTTCCGCCGCCCGGGCACCAATGGCCTCCTTGGCCTTGTGGTTCTCCTGCATCCGATCGAGGTAACGAAATTCGAAGCTGACTTGGGCACCGGCAGCTGCCCCGCCATGTGTGCGCATAACCCGCCCTTGGTCAGCCAATACCTGTAGATCGCGGCGAATGGTCATGGTGCTAACCTTAAACGCTTGGGAGAGATCCTCAACGGAACACTCACCCCGATCGTTAAGCCTCTCCAGGATTCGCTCTCGGCGACCACTCGGACTATATGTGCGTGTTTGTTCTGCCATGTTCTTTCCTGTTTATAATAAACATTTGAAACCATGTCAACAGAGAGATTACAGAGGATATTCGGGTATTAGTACATTAACAATGCAAAATATACAACCCCGCACCCAATAAAAAACCCGGATTGAAACACAACCCGGGCTTAAAGGGGCAACATTAAATCATTCTCGAATCAATCATCGCTCTTCCAATTCATCCGGGAAGCATATTCCCTGGAAACCTCTAGAAAAGCGTTATAGATTCCCTCCACATCGTCGTTCGGCTCACAAGTTACCCAAGGAATAGCAACCACGTCCGGGGCCAACTTCTCCATTACATGCTTATATGCGATCAGGTTTTCCTCCGCTGTGCCGGTCTCGAAATAAAAGTAAATAATTCCTTCCCGGGCTAACTCTTTTTTGAACAAATCCAAGTCGTTTTTGGAGTAATCGTAAGCCAGGTCTAATGCGTAAATCCTTGGATCGTGCCAGAGATATTCGCTAGTGCAGGGATTCGGGCCGCAGTTATGGAGCATCCCCCCGCCAAACCGTTGAAAAATCTTGTTGTTGTAAGGCTTGGAAAAACGGTTGAAATGCTGCGGTGAGTACTGGGCGGAAATATCATCCGACGTATGCCCTTTACGCCCTTCCGGACACCATATATACGGGAAATCGGTACAGGTGATATTATCAATCCCGCCCGCCTCTTCGATAGTTACTTCGGCAAAATGAATAAACACGTCAGTGATAAAATCACAGAGATACTCCAGGGCCTCCGGGGCGTCATACATAGCAGTCAGACATGGCACGCTGCCCAGCAGGGTGAAGGCCACGTTCATCGCCCCACCCATGTCCAGGCAGGAGACCGGCACCTGACCGTCGCTCCATTCCACGAAATTTTTAACCCTTTTAAGCCCTTCCGGCACCAAGCCGTCCTTGTATGGATCGGGCATTTTCAGCTTGTAAACGTCATCGATATTTTTAATGAGAGGTTCTTTAATAGTGCAGGTCTGGTTGGGATCATCACCAAAGACGACCTCTCCACCCAGGGCACTTTCGATCACAATACAACCGACGTCCGGCCGCATGGATGGAATGTAATCGTCGGGCACCAGCTTTAAGGACTGCTTAACCCCTTCGATCTCCAACTGGTACTGCTTATCACCATCCAAAAAGTGCTCCTGGATTGTATATCCCCATGGATTGGAGACAACTTGGAGCATGATCGGAATATGGTCAACTTTACGATAATCCCAGATTCGACGGATGTTTTCTTTCCGCCGTTCGATATCGTCCATCATGGTCTGCGAGATAAGAGGCATCATTATCCTCCCGTTTACTGAACTATGTATATCAATATTATTTTATTATACCAGATACTACTCCGCAGCGGTTACCAGAGCACAACGTATATCGCAACATAACCGGCCGCCACAAGTCCCCACCACAACCAAAGGGTCATATACCACGGCTTTTGCTCGCCGCTGGGCAGATGAAGCATGGATCGGTCCCAACCCCCTGGTGTTGGATACAGATTGCGACGCATAAATACGACGATACTGCCCAAGCAGGTCACCGCCACCAGCAAGGCTATGACCTGGGCACTGAACGATCCTATTGCCAAGATCAACACACTTAAGACCACCACGCGTAACGTGCCAATAATCGGCCGCCGCTCTCGGGACAACTCTACTAACAAAACAATGGAGATCAAAAATATACTCCCGGCGAAGACCATGGGATTGCGCATAGGCTCCGGAAGAATAAATATCTCCTGCTTCACGGTCAGGTATTTATTAAGGAAACTGAACGGTACGGTGAGGATGGAGAGCCACAAGCAGGCAACCGCCCCGCGCTCGTTGGCTCCTTTCCATAGCGCGCCGCCTAAAAAGACAATCACTGCCGGTGCCGCCAACGGCGCCCAGAGGTCCTGGCAATACATGAACAGGTCTTCCCAGGCCATCACCACCGGAGCCAGCAGTGCCCCGATCAGCAAGGCGGTTCCGCCGGCGTACTGCCCGAAACGTACCAGCCTTTTCTCCGGCCAATCCTTGCCCTTCCAACGGCGGAAAATATCCAAGGTGGTCATGGTCGCGGTAGAATTCACCAAGCCGGCAATCGTTGAGGTGATGGCTCCCAAGACTGCCGCCACCACAATCCCCCGCAAACCGACGGGCACGACAGCGGCCACCACTTCCGGATAAGCGGCATTGTGGTCGGCCAAGTCCGGATTGATCACCCGGTAAATCATTCCCGGAAAACAGGTGGCCAATGGAAGGAAGAACTGCAAACCGCCCGCCAGCAAAACACCCATTTTGGCGTGCCATTCACTGCGCGCACCGAGGCAGCGCTGGTTGATAAACTGGTCCGTGGCGTAATACCAGACATTGGTACTTAAAGCCAGTATAATCAAGGCGGTCCAGGGTATGTCCGGATGATCCGCCGGGGGGATCAGGT
>CAZMVS010000036.1:0-2937 GCA_964569525.1 uncultured Planctomycetales bacterium | reverse complement strand
GTGTTGTTTATTGCCTGGGTAGTTAATTATCGGCCGGGTGCGATTGCGCCATTTATGGCTGTGATGTTTACCATTCCCATCGTGTTGTTTGAAGTGTACGTGGGGCGGGACGAACTTTACTATCGATTGCTGGAATACAAGTACGGGCCGGGATCGGATATTAATTTCGTGAACAACGTGGACATGTCGGAAACGATCCACGACGTGGCTGTTCAACGGTTTTTGAAGATGAAGGATTCGGAGGCTACCTTGCGTAGCGTGGCTGACCAGGTTCGCCTTGTGGTGCAGATGGAAGTGGCCCGGGAGAACCGTATCACCTTTGCCGAGCAGCAGCATGCCGCCCGGGTGGCCTGTGAACGTTTTCTCGAGAATTATTCAGAGAGTCGATATGTGCCCAACGCGTTGTATCTTGAGGGACGGGCGTTGGATATGCGGATTGATCGGGAGGTTTTCCTCAAGACCTTGATTTTGCGTTATTATCATGATTTTCCTCGCACGGCCTCGCGATCGATTTGGGAAGAACTTTATCAGCGGTTTCCTGATTCGCCTTTGGCCAGTGTGGCGGCGGTTCGCCTGGCCAAGCTGGAGATTCGATGCGAAGACGGCTCTGTGGATCGGGCTGTTGAATTATTGGAATGGGTGATCGATCGGTGGGCAGATCAGGAGCGTGGGGATACGACTTTACCCGCCTTAGGGGGTTTGCGTGGTTTTCTGGCGAAGAGGCCGGCCTCTTACACGCTGGACGTGGATCCGGTGCAGATGGCACATGACGCCCGAAAGTTGCGGGTTTTGCTGGTGAACAATCGTGATCCCGAGCAGGACGACGCGGCCTTGCGGGAGTTGTTTCGGTTGGATCCGCGGCACGAAATGTATCAATACAATTTGAGAAAATTGCTGGCTCGCATCCGCCGGGGCGAATTGATCAGCAGGTTGGGGGACAATCTTCAAGTTTTGATTGCGACCACAGAATCATCCAGTAGTTTGAAGATTGAAGAGCTGAAAGCCTGTGTCCAGCGATTCTCCAACGAAGCCGACAGTGATGCTTTGGCCAGGGCGTTATTTGAGCTTGGATCGGCGTATCAGAATGATTCCCGGCTGGAGGAGGCCCAGCAGACGTTTCGCCAAATGGTAAGCAGGTATCCTGATTCCCCCTGGTTGGAGGAAGCTGAACGCCGCCTGGCCAAAATCAGCATGGTGGAAAACAGAGGTTATTAACGTTGAGCGAGGATTCCTTGACTGACAGAAAAATAATTTTGGGAGTGACGGGAGCAAGCGGGGGGGCTTATGCGTTGCGGCTGCTTGATCTTTTGGAGGTGGCAGGGATTGATGTGCATTTGATTGTGTCGCAGATGGCGGAGCAGATCCTCACCGGTGAATGCGGCGTGAAAGAGATCAGCGCGGAAGGATTGCTGGGACGATCTTCAAAGAAGGTTCACCTGTATCTATTTGATGATTTGCAAAGTCCATTGGCGAGTGGTTCATTCCGATCTGAAGGCATGGTGATTTGTCCGTGCAGCAGTAACACTTTGGGATCGGTGGCCTGTGGTTCGGCGGGCAATCTGATTACCCGGGCGGCCATGGTGAGTTTGAAGGAAGCCCGCAAGCTTATTCTGGTGCATCGCGAGACGCCGGTTAGTGGAATCGATTTAGAAAATATGTTGAAGGTGCAACGGGCGGGGGGGATTATTTGCCCGGCGTCGCCGGCGTTTTATACCCGGCCGCAAAGCGTGGCGGACATGGTGGATTTTATGGCCGGCAAGGTGCTCGATTTGTTGTCGATTGAACATAATGTGCAGAACCGTTGGATGGGTGGGGAAGCATCATAATCCCTCATTGATTGGGCCGTTATCATTTCGATTATGCGTATCAGTAAACCATTGAATGACGTGACTAATCTGGTGTGGCGATGGGGTGGGATGATCAAGTTCGCCCATTCGATTTTCGCTTTGCCTTTTGCGTTGATGGCGACATTTCTGGCGGCGAGGCGGGCTTACGAGATGGGGGATTCCTCGACGATATACCCGGCACCGGGGGCGTTTCTGTTGATCATCGGCTGCATGGTGTCCGCCCGTTCGGTGGCCATGACCTTTAATCGTATAGCGGACATGGTTATTGACGCCCGCAATCCGCGGACCGCCAATCGGGCTTTGCCGGTCGGCAGTATTACGCGGGGACAGGCTTTGCTATTTATGCTCACTGCTGGTGGTGTATTCGTGTTGTGTTGTGCGGGTTTTGGTTTTATTTACGGTAACTGGATACCGTTGATATTGGCAGGTCCGGTGTTGGGGTTTTTATGTTTTTATTCGTACACCAAGCGTTTTACCCGTTGGTCGCATGTTGTGCTGGGGGCGGCGTTGGCGTTGTCACCTTTAGGAGCCTGGCTTGCGATTCACCCAGTGTCGGTCGGGCCAACGGTGTTAGTCTTGATGGGAGTGGTGGTGCTGTGGGTGGGTGGATTCGACGTGATTTATGCCTGCCAGGATATAGGTTTTGATCGGCAGGAAGGATTGTTAAGCTTGCCGGTGGTGTTGGGGCTGGGCAAAGCGTTGTTGATGGTTCGTGTGGCGCACGTGTTGGTCGTTTTGTTACTCGTGGCGATGATCCCGTTGGCAGGTCTTGGTTGGTTATATGCCCTTGGTGTAGTCATGGTGGCCATGTTGTTGCTGGTGGAGAACCTGCTGGTCAGTCCGCGGGATTTTTCGCGGGTGAACGTGGCCTTTTTTACGGTGAACGGGATAGTAAGTTTGTTGTTGGGAACGGTGACTATTATTGATTGTTTATTACGGCTCGGTCCGTTGGTGAGCTGGAGCGCATGACGGAAACGAAACGTACAGCGTTGTTGTTGGCAGGTTTAATCGCAGTTGCCGGTGCGGTTTTTTTGCCGGGCATCGGCTGGGGACTTCCCTCACGACAAATTGATTCCTATCTTTTTGGTGA
>CAZMVS010000035.1:0-14358 GCA_964569525.1 uncultured Planctomycetales bacterium | reverse complement strand
TCCGTCCAAATGATCAAACTGCTTATATTATAAAGTTTTCTCGCCGAATTGTTCCCGAAAAATTGACAAAAACATCGGGAAATAGTGGCCGCTATCCCCTATCGCTCTTTGGTATACTCGTAGAAAAGTCTGGCGATCTTGTCGGCCATGGCGTCAGCCAATTTCTCGTGCACCTCCGCCTTGTTCTTGCAGGAACGAACTTTGTGCGGCGGTATTTCAACATCCACGAACCGGCCCTGCCGTTGCGTGGGCCACAGGCGCAGATTTCCCTCATTCTCCGCCCGAATATCGAACACCTTGACCTTGGCTACGAAACGACCGGGAGCAACCGCCATCTCCAGATTCTGATCAAAACCGAATTCTATCACGCTGATCCAGATCATAACGTCGGCATTGACTTTGCGGCCCACCTCGCGAATGGAAAGTTTATCAAAATCCGGTTCCGCCTGACGCACCCGAGCCAACTCTTCGTTGGTCGTTATCCGCCGGGCTACCTTGTGCTCACGTAATTCTTCCGACAGTGACTCCACCAACGCCTGCCGGGCCATCGGCGGATCCACCAGGCCACGCACGTCATCTACCAAAATAACCAGAGGCTTGTCCGACAATTCAAACTCCGCCTCCACCTTCTGATCCGGCATTAAAAAGTAATGCAAAACCCCTGCTTCATGGCAACCGGCACCACAAATCATCAGCACTGCGGCCGTCACCACGACAAATAGAAATGATTTATTCAAACGGTTTTTCATGATCATGAAACTTCTTTCCAACTTCCACCGCGAACAACTCATAGGTGCCTTGACGAACCTGTTCCGGACGAACATTGGAAAAACCTATCGCCTTCTCCTCTGGATAAGTAACCTCCACGTCCTCCAGCTGGATCCGTTCCGGCTCCTCCGGGGATGTCAAATCATGCACTTCCACGCTGGAGGCCAATCGTCCACGATAAAGGTGTGCTCGGCCGGGATCGCGGATGGAAAACTTGTAAACGTCCAGCTGCAAAACCATGTCCGCACGAAAGCGTTCCCCTAATTCAACCGGATCAATCTCAAAAACATTTTGCTTTTCAACGTACTTCTCTACCCGGTAGTAATTAATGACCTCGATCTCTTCCACGTGCTGGCGAAGATATTCTGAAACATAGGCGGATAAATTCAAACGGATTTTGGGATAATCCCAAAGAACTTCGGGAGGTGCCCACGCATAAACCAGCACGGTCTGATTTTGAAGAAGTTTACACTCGGCGGAAACTTTTTCCGTCTGGGGTGCAGTCGTATAGGCCGCCCACTTCACCGCCTCACAACCACTAAACAAACCCAAGACAACCGCTACCAAACCCAGCTTGACCCAGACATACCAATGGGATGATCGAAAAGAAACTTTCTCCATACCTGCCTCCCAATAGATGCTCGCCGGATTACTCACCGGCCGGCAAAGTACCTTCCGCCAATCCCCAGACGATCTTCAAAAACCAAGCCGCCAACACAATTCCGGCACTTGCCCACACCACGTACACCGGGTTGATCCGATACCAGTTCAGGGAAGGGCGCTTCCCCGAAATCGCCGCTCCAATACTGAATCCCATCGCACCAATCACCACAAGGGCCGCCAAAAAACCAGCCAGTTGAGCCCGGACCGCCTGCAAAACCTGCCCGTGGATGGTATAAGCAAAAGCCGTGGTCATCCCGCACGTCGGGCACGGAAACCCGGTCATAAGGTAAAACCCGCACGGGGGCAGATGTAACTGCCGATGGGTACCCAAATACGACCCGTTGGGATGCAGATCAGCCGCCAGCCATAAACCGGCTCCGAATAAAGTCGCCAGTGCGATCGCATACAACCGGCCCCAAAACGGATGCTCCAAGGCAATAAACCGCACCAAAGGTCCTAACCGATGTTCGCTGCCCCTCTGGTCTTGGTGCGGGTAACCATCGTGGCTGGTAGTCTCCTTTGCTATAGGAAACGAGGAAGCGGACGTTCGCGTTTCATCTGGCTCCGCTGTCATGGTACGGGTTCCTGCCGGACCTATGCATCGAGCAGCTACCAAACCGCCTGGCGTGGCGTAACCACCTGCATTCCCTGCCGGTCTCCTCTACCAGCGCAAGCCTAACATGCCCGCTACACCCGGTCAACGCAGGGCGCAGCAGCCCATCCTTGATAGCCGCCAAACCCGCTATTTGTCATTCAGACTTCATTCTATTGTAATTCTTTGTATAAAAAAGGCCCTGTTGAGATGGGTTGCGCTAAATCGCCGGGCAACGCAGATACAGATCGGCTAACTAATAAACGCGAATATGCTTTCACGCAAGAGACCGGTTAATTAAACAGCTGCAAAATACCCGTACCGAACCATTCGACCAAGGCACTGTTCCGCGCTAAAAATGGGCTGGACTCCAGGCTAAACAAAACTTCCAGCTCCTGTTGCACTTGTTGGATGCAACCACCCTGGAAAAGCAAACCGCCAACCGCCACACCCATCAACCACCTGAACCACAAGCAAAGTTTCGCCTTCATGCCGTCGTTACCTCACATCAATCTGGGAAGCTTTCACCATTCGCCAAAAAGAAGTACGTTTCACGGTTTACCCTGACAGGTGCACACCATTTTCCCACAGCCCGGGCATCCTCGGCCATATTTTTCGTGCAAGGCCTCGCTCAGGTCCACACCCTCGACATTGGCCAACGTTACCAGCCAAGCCAACACATCCGCGAACTCCGCCGCCTTCTTGGAATGCTCCTGGCCCTCGGCAATCGCCGCCGCTAATTCGCCGACCTCCTCCATCAGCCACAGGAAAGTTCCCGCCGATCCGCGCTCCCGATCCTTGTGAGAGTACATCTTCTCAATCAATTGTTGAAAATCGCCTAAATCCATCTGTCCATCCAATCCTAGGTGAGTCGTCCTGCAACCTGTTCCTTCTCTCAGTAGAAAAAACACGATCTGCAAAATACATTATCCGCTCAACCAACGCGGAGCAAATCCGCCCAAGATGGATTATAATTGTTCCGTATGAACGAGCATCGGCCCCGAAAAACTTTCCCGCCATCCGTTCGCCTGCAAAAAAGCAGTGAGTTCGAGCGGGTTTTTCAGCAACGTGTCCGAGCTTCCGATCAGTACCTCCTCGTTTATATTGCCAACAATGATCTGAACCACCCCCGCCTGGGAATTGTCGCCGGCAGACGGTTCGGCAACGCCGTCAAACGAAACCGCATTAAACGATTGATCCGCGAAGCCTTTCGCCAAAAACAATATTATCTACCATCCGTCGATTGTGTGGTCATTCCCAAACCCGGCATCGAACCGCGACTTGCTGACTTGCAAGATTCTTTGCAAAAACTATTGGATCAACTTGCCAATCGCCTAAGCAAACAAAAATAAATCCCCGCTCAGTCAAAGATTCAATACTCTCTTTCATAACCAGAGGTGCCATCACCTGATTAACACCGCATCCGTATAAAAAATTTTGTCCGTTTGAACAAAGGAAAATGTTTCGACCGGATCGACGCAGAATTGAAAACAGATGAAACAGCCGTTCGAAGACAGGACAAAAAAAGAAAGCACCAAGTGCCTTTTCGGCGGGCCCGGTGCTTTCCGGAGGGGAAAGAAGCCAAATATTTGACACTAAGTCAACGTTTATATCCCCTCTATGAAGACAAATAATTATATCTAAACACAACCAATTTTCCTTATTTTAATATCGGCGTGTGTCATATTATAATTGAGCTACAGAGTTAGTGTACACATAATTTTCCGAAAAGGAAGAAAATTCTTTTGCTAGTTTCACCATTAATCAAATAATAACATTAATATTTTAACCAGTGCGTCCTATAAAGGCAAAAATAACCAAATTCAGACATAGCTGCTGCTTTGCAACAAGTCAATAATAAAATCATATGGTTATATAATATAAATATTTAAGTTAGTATTAGAAGTAGCAAATGTTTGTTTATGAAGCGCAGCAAAAAAAGCACCCAACTTTTTCGAAAAATTTCCCCTACTTCCCCCAAAATCCCATCTTTCAGGCGATTTTAATCACCGACCACCTATACACAAAAACCCTGACCGTAAATATTCCACTATTTAATCAATGGAAATAATTTTCGGTCAGGGTTTTTTTGTTCAACACTGAGCCCAGCCGCAATTAAAGCATTTGTTACAGCCTTCGGTAAAGACCAGCCCTTCACCACAATTTGGGCACTTCACCTTGAAAGCCATCCGAGCTCCCAAACTGGGCGCGCTGGCAACGGAAGATCCAGCGCTGGAACCATGGGGCATCTTGCCGTGGCGCACTTCCTCACTGTGCCCCTGGCTCTTGCCGTTTCCGTTACCATTACCCTTTCCGTTTCCGTTGCCTCCCGATCGACGGGGAGCGGGCTTGTTCAGTTCGGAAAGATCCACTTCGCCCAAAAGAAGCGATTTCAAACCGAAATGCTCTTTGGCCCGCATGAATTTTTGCAAGGCACGGGCCAAACCATCTCCCAGACTCATGACCTTGCCGTCCCGCGTCGGTACCTGCAAACTGGAACCGATATCCTTGAGTTGACGGATAACGTGCTTGAGCGAACCGCCTGATCGCAGCCAAAGAGAAATCATACGACAAATAGCTTCCAAGTCACTGTTCGCAATGTCGCCACCTTTGCCCAGTTGAGCGAAGACCTCCAGCTCTCGTTCAGTCTTGGGATCCACGGTGATCTTCACGTGCATGTTACCGAAGGGCGTCATCTGCCGCAGACGCAAACCGCTCACGATTTCAGGAATATCCTTGGGCTCCAGGCGCTGAATAACCTTTGCATCGTCAACCTTCTCGTCCGAGACCGCCTTCTCCTGGCCCTGCGTCTTATGACGCTGGTCGGAACCGGTCAAGGCCATGGGTTGTTCAGATCGGCAACCGTCGCGATACACAGTGATTCCTTTGCACCCCAGCTCAAAGGCCATCTTGTAAATATCCTCAACGTCTTCCCACTCGGCATCGTGCTTGAAATTGATCGTCTTGGAAATAGACGCGTCGCAATGCTGTTGAAAAGCCGCCTGCATCTTGATGTGCCACTCCGGAGTAATGTCATGAGCACAAACAAAAATGTCTTTGTCCTGATCCGGAATGTCTTCAATATGAGCGAGGGTGCCCTCCTTGGCTATCCTTTCCATGAGTCCCTCGCTGTAATATCCTTTTTCACGCGCCCGCTGGGCAAAGATGGAATTTATTTCCACCAGCGGCTTATCAACACCCTGCTGACCTTTAAGCACGTTGCGATGAAAGGCCAAGCTGAACATAGGCTCAATCCCGCCGCTGCAGCCAGCCAACATGCTGATGGTCCCCGTGGGAGCCACCGTGGTGCAGGCCGCGTTACGCATCGGGCGGTGACACTGCGTATCCCAGGTGCTGCCCGACCAGTTGGGGAAACAACCTCGTTGCCGACCAAGCGCTTCGCTGCAGTTGTGCGATTCATCATTGATAAATTGCATGAATCGCTCACCCCACTTAATACCCTCCTCGCTGGAATACCGTACGCCGAGCTTGTAAAGGGCATCCGCAAAACCCATCACCCCCAAGCCAATCTTGCGGTTCCGCTTGCACATGTTATCGATCTGTTCCAGCGGATAATTGTTGGCATCGATCACGTTATCCAAAAAACGAACCGCGTCGCTGACCGTCTCCCGCATACCCTCCCAGTCCACGTCCGCTTGCGGCTTGCCAGCATTGGTGATGAAGTAGCCAAGATTGATGCTGCCCAAGTTACAGGCCTCGTAAGGCAACAGCGGCTGTTCACCACATGGATTAGTCGCCTCGATACGTCCCACGTGCGGGGTGGGATTTTGCTCGTTAATACGATCGATAAAAATCACACCCGGTTCACCGGTGCGGTGGGCGTTCTTTACGATGAAGTCCCACAATTCTTGTTTCGTGTACACATTATCCGTTGATGAAGAGGCGGCAGCCTGCTTATCACTGGATGCCTCATCGCCACCATCCCGCGAAATAACCTGCCACTCACCATTCTCACCACGCCGCACTGGAATCAGGGAGCGAATATCGTAATCCCAAATAGAAAGATCCCGCGGGACAAGATACTCCTGGCCGGTGCGCGGATTGCGCACCACGTGCGGCGAAGCCGGATCTTCCAAAAAACCATTCATCCACTCGTCCGTGATCTTCACCGAGATGTTGTAATTGGTGAAGGCGCTGAGATCCTGCTTGGCATGCAGGAACTTCAAAATATCGGGATGATTAATGTACATCATCCCCATGTTGGCCCCGCGGCGGAAAGCGCCCTGCTGAATCGCGTTAGTGGCCTCGGAAAAAGCCCGCCAAAAACTGATTGGACCGGATGTTGTCCCCCCGCTGCTCTTGATGTAATCCCCCGTTGGACGCAGCTCGTCAAACGCAAAACCCGTCCCCCCCCCTGCTTTCTGAATCAGGGCGGTATGTTTGATCGAATCAAAAATATCATTAATGCTGTCCCGCACCGGCAAAACAAAGCATGCACTGAGCATGCCCATTTCCCGACCGGCGTTCATCAAGGTCGGACTATTGGGCATAAAGCGGCTGCTAGCTATCAAATCATAAAATTTCTGCTCCCATTCTTCACACTGCTCTTGAGTGGCCCCGTAAACCCGCTCCACATCCCCCATGCAGCGAGCTACTCGGCGGAACAGCTCTTCGGGGGCCTCAATAACCCGACCGGCTTCATCCTTCTTCAAATACCGGGCTTTCAAAACCGTTAGCGCATTGTCCGAGAGGTTCAGCGGATTCCCTTCCGCTGACGAAGCCCCTTCCTTAATAGCGACAGTACGACCTTCTCCGTCCTTGGCGATGGCGGGCATTGGAAACTCCTTGTATATGAAAAATCTAAATTGCTTGTTCAGTCCCGTTCACGAAAAGCTCAATCGCCCTGACAATCCTTCTGGGCAAGCGCACATCAGCCCTACCCCGGATACTTGTCCGGTTTTGGAATAACGACAAGCACTGAATTAGATCAGGATTCTTGATGAGATCGGCCCTCTGGACACCACGCCTGGAACGACAGCCACCGCTTTTCCCCGATCGGTCGACTGCTTCTCAATATCCAGAGAATCTCACCCCCATATTTAGGGGGCATGGTTTTAATACCTCAAGATCTGGGCATAGTCAACAATATTTCGGCCCGAAATCGTTAAAATTTTTAGCAATCCGGTAACTTCAACAAATCTAAATACTTACAAATACGTAAATTTTTTGCTAACACCCCCCTCAGAAGCCGGAACTACTAGATGAATGAAAATATCACAACCTTATCCACAACATTTAGTGTCCCCGCCCCAGAGTATTTAAATTATCAAACGAAAATTTTTCCAATTCCCCCCAATCCCCACACTCAGCAAAAAACCTCGATTTCCCTACCGGTTCATCCATTACCAATATTTTACGACCGGATTTTTGATGCCCTTCGTAAAGCCCTATATAATTGCGGCCATGCGGGGAAACCGTCTCAAGAAACAACAGAAAACAGATCAATGATTAAGGAATTGCTTTATGACGCGAAAACGAATGTTATCGGCAATATGCCTGGCAGTGGGAGCAGCCTTCCTGTTAAGCGGATGCGGGAAAGATTCTGACACTCCCAAATACCAACACATCGAAGGAAAAATCACCGCTATTGATCAGGACACAGGCGAAGTCACCGTTCTAGGGGTGCACCCAAAAACAAAAAGCGAAATTGAAATCACGGGAAAATTGGCCCCGGAAGCGGAAATCCTGATTGATGGCAAAACCGCTACTCTGGAAAACCTCAAAATTGGCGACCAAGTGAAAGTCACCGGAAGAGCGGTACGTGAAAATCACGAAAAACATTATCTGGCTACCCGTGTGCAGGTAGAAAGGGCCGAACAATCCACCATCAACCTCACCACCACGACCCCGGCAGAAGAATCGGAAAAGGGAACGCCTTCCACGCAAACGGAATAACCGGGAAACGGCGGCAGATCCTGCTTTTTTAAAAAATCCAAATTGACGAAAAAAAAGCCGCCGGGCGAAGCAACTCCATCCGTCCGGCGGCTCATTATGTTGTTTTAATCATGACCTTGGAATCTATCCGACTACCCCGTCTCCCTCACAAAACAACCGTTTTACCCGCAACGTGCTCTCTCTTCGCGGTTCCGCCCTGGTAAAAATCGACGCTTGCGGATCGATCAGCAAAAACCAATGCGCCTCGTCAGAGAACAGTATTCTCGAACCCTGTGACACGGGGTGTTCCTCGGAATCCTCCTGGTCCGTTGTTTGAATCCCACGAACCTCATCCGGTGATTCGTCTGAGGTATCATTTCGGGCTCGTTCCTGCCGACGTTTCTCAGCAACAGTGGCCAATCCACGAAGTGCTTCACGTGGTTCCGGCAATGGGCTCCCGGAAAATTGCTCAAGCTGTTTTGCCTCGCTGACCGCAGAAGACGAAACCTCGGCCAACCGCTTGGCCGCCGCGGACAGCCTGGGATTTAACTCCAAGGCTTTACGAAAGGCCCAAGCAGCCTCCACCGATTTATCCTTCGACTGATACATCAAGCCCATGTTGTAATAAGCGTCGGCATGAGGCAGGGCCTGGCAAAACCGGCCGAAAGCTTCCTCAAAATATCCCTGCTGGGCAAGCACCATGGCCAAATTCACCCGGGCTCGGCAAAAATCGGGACATATCAGCAGGGCCTTTTCCAGATCTGCTTCCGCCTCTATCCATCGATGCTGCAAAATATAGCTAAAGGCTCGGTTATTCCAAAGATGTGCCCGAGAAGGTGCCAATATCACCGCCCGGGAGAAAGCTTCTTCTGCATCGCGAAAAGCCCCTTTGCGGTTCAACGCCAGCCCCAAACGATTGAGGGCCTCAACATTCCGGGAATCTTCCTGCAAAGCTTGCCGATATTGTTGAATCGCCTCGTCAGGTCGGCCCAGGCTTTCATGCAAACGTCCCGCGGCGATATACGTCTCGGGACGGATCTGGCGATTCTTGGACTCCGGCACCTCCAGAGAATCCAGACCCGGCAGCTTGGCTGCCTGGCCTTGTCGCTGCACCTGTTGATTCCCTTGATTGATCGTTCCCGGATTTTCACAACCCGTTAAAAAGCCGATTCCGACCACCACAACCAAAACGGTTAGAAAACGCTCCCCCGCAAACATTGGCTAGCTCCTTTGAAGCGGCAAAGTCGAAGCCGTTCGCCGCCCTGAAAGTTCAGATCATCCTTACGCCGGTCATTGACGGAAACTTCGCTTATTGTCCTCCGGACGATAAGCCACCCATCAAAGGCATACTTTGTCCGGTCTTCGGCCCGGTCGTCTCGTCGCGAATGGCCATGGACTCGCTGGCACGCATCCCCTTACTGCCTGCCAACCCCCGACGCACGCAAAATTGATCCGCTTTCGCCCCTTGGGCCAGCAGATACTCCTTGATGACCTGTATCCGTTCTTCCGCGAAAGACTCCTCATCCTCTACACCGGAATAGAAAACCGTCCCCCCATAAATTTTGAGAAGCTTGGCCATCCGGTTCAGCCGACGGGCTCCTGTAGCATTCAACTCAGCATGGCGCGGCCAGAAATGCACATCTGAAACTGACATGTCCTTTAACAACGCATTATCGGTCATGTACACTGAATTATCCCCCATGTCCGAGCGAATAGCGCTATGCCCCTGCGGCGGGGCATTAATCCGCCCTTTTGACGGCTCCGGGCACCCGGTCAAAAAAAACAAAAGCCCACCCAAAACAATCGTCATCGGTTTGTAAAAACCGCCCCCCCCTTGCTTGCTGTTTTGCCACATGGTTTGTTCCTTCCGCATAATCAGCACATCCCTCTCAAAAGTTAATCCGTTAACAGAGTTATCGGATAAATACCAAGTGTGATTTGGCAAATGTCGTAAGCCGCACCATTCGCTTCTTTCCCCTATCTATCCCTTTTAAACTCGGAAATTATCGGGCCTCGTGAGGATTAAGGCCTTTTTCCCCATTTCCCGGCAGGGGAATTTAGTTGGCAGGTAAGAATCACCGGTTTTATTGCATCCCCTCGAAAAATCCATAAAACCGGAACTAAGCTGCTGATATCGCGTCCATCAGGATATAACCGTCCCCAACCATCCGAGGGAAACATAAAATATGCTTCGCCCTGATGGCAAATCCTGGCAATAAAAAATTGTTTAATTGGCGAGTCCGGCGGCACAGGCTATCATGAATTCACCCAGGCATCTTTGCTACCTGTCGGCCAACATGGATCTAACCAGCTCGAACAGGGACTTTCGTGTTTGTAAACCATCACAAAATGACCGCCCATAAAACCTCGTGGATATCGGACCACTCGAAGTGGTTAACGGCCTGCTTCGCTTCTTTCGTACTCATTACGACCGAAGCTTCCGCTTTACCAATCCTCCCGCCGAACCACGCGATCTGCCTACTATCAGCCCAGGTTCCACAGCAAAAAGGACCATCCGCCGCCCTGATCCAAACCTCTGCAGAGGCCGAAACCCTTCTTTCACGCGCCCAACAGGGAATTGATCGCCAAGACTGGAAACTCGCCATCGATTCCCTGCAGCGAATCATCGATCTGAAAGGCAATCACCTGTTAGCTGCCAATCGACACCTCTACGAATCCGCTCGCTGTTATGCCCATCGCCGACTGGCAGCCCTTCCTGATGAAGGCTTGAATGCCTATCGACTGGTGTACGACGGTCAGGCAAAAACCCTTTTCGAGCAAGCCCAAAATCAACATAACGAAGCCCTGCTGCGCAACGTCGTGGAACATTATTTGCTCACCAGTGTCGGCGACAAGGCAACCGTCACGCTGTCTGATTGGCTGATCGACCGCGGCCGTTACGCCGAGGCCACCGCTCGCTTACGCTACCTGTCAGAAATCTATCCGGATACGGATATCCCCAAATGGATCCTCCTTGCAAGACAGGCCGTTTGCGCCGCCGCACTTGATCAACCTCGAATCGCCGGCAATCTTCTCGATCGACTGAAATCGCTTCCAACACCCAACGAACAAATTTCTCCGGACAACTACCGCAGCCGCATCGAACACATCGAAAATTTCATCAACAAACAAGCAGGTACCAAAGACCAAATCGTCGCCGACTGGCCCATGCGTTTCGGTGGACCGGCCCGGCAACAACGCATGCCTGCCGTCGAACCTTCGCTTTTGCGGTTGCCGGAATGGACCGTTCCCCTTCCCCTTGGTCCACTGGCTGAAAATAAAGAGCTGATTCGCCAACTTGCCCGCTCACACGGTTTTCTGCCCACCCGCAGCATGGTCACCAACGGTGAAATACTGATCGTCAAAGGATTAAAAAACTTACTTGCCCTGGATGCGGAGACTTTTTCCGTACGTTGGAACACGAAAAACCAGCCCCACCAGGTCAGCCCGTTGCAAATCGCGCAACTCGAAAATACACAACGCAATCTCTCCGCCCGCTTCTATCCTGACGAACCGGATGAAAATCCCTCCCTTTGGCTGCTGTTGGAAGATCATCTCAGTGGCCAGGCTAATCTCGCTTTCGATTTGGCACTCTCTGTGGAATGGACGCACAATCCGCCACCTCCGGCACGCTTATTAGGAAAGATAGAAGACGGACGACGATTCCACCAACTGAATCGTTTCGCCGGTTTACCCGGCAACCACATCGTGGCCTATTCGTTGCAAGACGGCTCCATAGCTTGGATAAGCCCAACACAAAATATTGAACAAGATGATAACCCGCCTGTCCTGCCCATCGAAATCCAATTCTTGGCCGCACCAATCCCGGTTGGTGACCAGCTCGTCGCCCCCTGCCGCACGGAAGCGGATATTTACGCAGCCGTTATAGATCCTCAAAACGGGCGGGTCGTAAAATCAATTTACCTATGCGGCATCGGCGGAGGATACTTCGACAGCTTGGCCGGCCTGGAACCCTGCGCGGTGGACGGCATAATCTATATCCCTACGGGACGAGGCATATTGGCCGCCGTGGACAGCGCGGATTGGTCCCTCCGCTGGCTGTTGCGCTACGATACGCAGGATGAAGAAAACGTAAAACAAAAACATGCCAGCTACGTCAAAGGCTGGCTGACACCGCCGCTTATCTCGACTGGAAATGTCCTATTGTTTGCTCCTAACGATGCAGACCTACTATTTTGCATCGATCGGCTGACCGGAAACATCCACTGGAAAACCGGCCGCCAACAAACCCGCTATCTGCTCCAAGCTGACTCGCGATCCGTTTGGCTGGGCGGCAAACAACTCCGCAAACTCTCAATGTCCAACGCCCAGGAAATATGGCAACAAAATATTTCCGAACCCACCGGCCGGGCGATCATCGCCGGCAAACATATTTACGTCCCTACGGGGGAAAACTTGTTAACCTTCAACGCTGATACAGGTCAATCAATAAAGCTTGAGCAAACCGGAAGCCAAATTCCACTGGGTAACTTATTTTCTTTCAATGAAGCTCTCTACAGTGTTGACCTTTTTGAAATCCGCAAGCTTCCCGACCTCAAACGCGGGTACGAAAAAGCTTTGGCCCGTTATAACCAACAACCGCAAAGCGCCTCCCGGACCTTGCGCCTGGCCTGGCTCGAACGACTCAAAGGCCATCCGCAAAAGGCCCTTGATGTTTTGTCCACGCTGGATGATTCACTCGTGCAAAAAAATCCGGCGCGCTTTAACGAAGTGATGCACTTGCGCGTGCAATTACTTTTAGATCTGGCGACCAGGCTTAAGACTTCAGATCCGAAGCACTTGCAGTTCCTGCAAAAAGCCGCCCATATAGCCCAAAAAGACACCGACCGCCTTGAAACTCTTCTTGCCCTTGGTTGGCATCACCAATTAACTGATCAGCCATTACAAGCCTGCCAAAAATACCTCTCGTTGATCACCTCCCCACTTGGCGACCTCATGATGCAGGTTAATGACCGGCTCGAACAACGGGCTCGATTAATCGCCGGGCAACACCTCGCCGATTCAATCAATCAACTAAGCGAACAACAGCGAAAGATTTTCCATAAACAATTATCCGAAACTGTCGATAATACCCCGGCCAAAAAACGCACACAGCTTCTCAACAACCTGGCAGGTTGCCCCGCCTTGGAAGACACCGCCTGCCGGGCAAGCCTTGAAATAGGCATCCGAGCAGTCGAGCAATGGCAATACGAAAAGGCGGAATACTATTTCCACCAGGTATCGGATCATGCCCGGGATAAATCCTTACAAGCGGAAAGCCTCGCCCGCCTTGCCGCAATCTACCTCTTACCCGGCGAACTGCACTTACCCTGCTCAGCAAATAAACTGATCAACCGACTGGAAAAGAAATATCCGAACGTGGAACTACCCGCCGCAATCCTGCAATCCGCCCTGCTACCTGATCCTGAAATCAAAGATGAACAAACGCCACAAGGCAAATCCGCGAAAATATCCGCCTCGCAATTGGCCAAAAAACTCAAACAACGCATCAATTTGCAAAAACTGCATTATCACCAAATGGCGGAAAAACCAATTGCTGTCGGCCCGCCCATCCTTGGAAAAGCTAAATTCGAGGTGTACCCCAAATGCCGACCTTTATTTGTTCGGAACAATAATACAGAAGCCTTAATCGATCGCCACTTGGTACTTAAAAACAACAAGCAGTTGCTAGCCCATCAACATCAAAACGGCCAACCGCTCTGGTCAACCAATCTCGAACTTCTGGGCGAACTGGCCGTCGAATCACGTACCGATGAGCTAATCCGAAAACAAACCACGTTCTCCCGGCAAACGGAAAACGCGGCCTGGGGTGTGGCTGACGGACAAACGATAATCGTCAACACCGCTCACGGCCTGCATGCCGTCGGTCTGACCACCGGACGAAGACTCTGGGCCCGGCCCTTTGTTCCACCACAACCCAGCACCCGCCCGCGCAACCCCAGCGGATATGACGCCTGGGTGTGGACTCACAAAGGCACGCTGATCAGCGTCGACGGCCGCGGACATTTACAAGCAGCTCCTACTTGCGCCGGTGACCAAATGCACTGGCGAACATACGTCGGCCGCAATCCCTGGTACATCGTTCGCTGTCGGAATAATCACGTCGTGGTCTTCGATACCACTCTGACCAAAGCAAAAATTTTTCGCCTCGCCGACGGTCGAACCACCGGCCAATGCCAGTTTGACCAACCTTTCCCTTACGAGCCGATCAACCTCAGCCTGTATGACCAACTCATCGTCGGCCCCATATCCCGAAAGGAAATTGCAGCTTATGAATTAAAAACTCCCGGCCTTGAACGCTGGCGAATCGCCATGCCTGATTCTCTTTCCCAAATCTTCGGCGGGGGTTTTGAATTTTGGGGAAAAAGAAAGGGACAGGGGGTTTCCCCAGAGCGTGCAGCGGCGGGGGTTTTTTTTTT
>CAZMVS010000034.1:0-4189 GCA_964569525.1 uncultured Planctomycetales bacterium | reverse complement strand
CAGCCGGTATGCAAATGCTCGGCCGTCTTCCTCTGCAGGCTGGTGAATTTCTTCCGCTCCACGGAACCCCATTTAGCAAAGTCCGGCAATTCGGGTGTTTCGACGGCGGGCCCAGCCGCTGTTGGTGCACCTCCGCCACGCGAACGACGAACAAATTCCTTCACGTGATCTTCAGTCAATCGTTCACCGGGATGAGCAGTGGCCACCGTTTCCAGATCAATGCCTAGTTCCCGCGCCAATCGCCGTGTTGCCGGTCCCGCCGGGATCGGTTCCCCCTTAGCGGGTGCAGCGGCTGGCTTCGCTTCTTCTTTCGGCGTGGGTTTTTCTTCTACCCTTGCAGCAGGCTTTTCTTCTTTCCTGAGTTTTTCCTCGGCCGGTGGGGCTTCTTCTTTTTTCTCTTCGGCAGGTTTCTCAGGTGCCGCCTCGGGTTTTTCCTTTGCTTTTTCTTGTGGTGCAGGTTCTTCTTCAACTTTCGCCGGCGCTTCGGCCTGTTTTTCTTTCTTCGGAGCTTCTTTACTTGGCGCCTCCGCTTCACCTTCACCCGCAAAGGTTACGATAACGGTGCCTACGGAAATGGTATCCCCTTCCTTGACGTGCACCTTGCTGATCGTGCCCGCCGTATCACTGGGCACCGGCAGCACCGCCTTATCCGTCTCCACCTCGATGACCGTCTGATCCTTGGCCACTGTATCCCCTTCGGATACGTGCACACCGACCACGTCGCCTTCCTCAATGCCTTCGCCCAGGTCCGGTAGTTTTAATTCCCTGGCCACTTTGCACCCCTTCTCTTTTTAGAAGAAATCCTATAATGGTGATGCCGATTATTCCCTGTACCATTCTCGGTGCATTGGTCAACTCTCATGAATAATTCTTTGTGTTGGGCGGTGTAACTTTACCTTGCAATATCTAAATAAACATTATGGCTCCGAACATCAGGAGTACATTGGATCGCTTGCCTCCGGATCGACGTTCATATCCCGGATCGCCTGTTGTACGAGATTTTTATCCACCTCTCCCTGTTGGGTTAACGCATAAATAGCGGCCACTACGATATGCTCGGCATCCACTTCAAAAAATCGGCGCAACGAAGGCCGATCCTCGCTCCGTCCGAAGCCGTCCGTGCCCAACGTATAAAATGGTCCCGGCATCCATCGGCCGATTTGATCGGGAACCGTATGGATATAATCAGAGGTGGCCACAAAAGGCTCCGTCATTCCTTGTAGCACCTCCTGAAGGTAAGCGTTCTGCTGCCTCTGATCCGGATGCAGCCTGTTCCATCGTTCCACCTCCAGGCATTCCCGGTGTAATTGATTGTAGCTGGTCACGCTCCACACGTCGGTCGTTATCTGGTAACGCTCCTGCAAAATGTCACCGGCCCGTAAGGCCTCGCGCAGAATCGTTCCGCTGCCAAACAAATGCACCCGGGCCTGCTTGCCTTCTTCGGCAGGACGATAACAATACAGGCCGTTTAAGATGCCCTCATCCGTAGCCCCTTCCGGTCGCTTCGGTTGCTGGTAGTTATCGTTGTAGATGGTCAGGTAATAAAAACCATCCTCGTTATCGATATACATCCGCCGCAGGCCTTCCTGCAGGATCACCGCGATCTCGTACGCAAAGGCAGGATCATAACTTCGCACCGTCGGGACCACGTTAAACAACGCGTGACTATGCCCGTCCTGGTGCTGCAACCCTTCGCCGGCCAGCGAAGTCCGACCGGCCGTCCCTCCCATCATGAACCCCTTAGTCCGCATCTCCGCCGCCGCCCAGATCAGATCGCCAACCCGCTGATATCCGAACATTGAGTAGTAAATGAAAAAGGGAATCATGGAAATCCCATGTGTTGAATAAGCGGTCCCGGCAGCAATGAAAGAAGACATCGAACCCGCTTCAGTAATGCCTTCTTCTAAAATCTGACCATCCTTCGCTTCGCGATAATACAACAGCGTGGTCTTGTCCACCGGTTCGTACAATTGCCCCTTGCTGGAATAGATGCCGCATTGACGAAACAGCGGTTCCAGCCCAAAGGTTCGCGCCTCATCCGGAATGATGGGCACGATCAACCGCCCGATGTTTTTATCTTTCAACAGCTTGGCCATCATGCGGGCAAAGGCCATCATAGTGGACGCTTCCCGCTCCCCCGTGCCCTCGTAAAATTCCTCCCAAATCTTCGCCTCGGGCATTTCAATCTGCGGCTCACCCGGCAAGCGGCGGGGCAGGTAGCCGCCTAGTCGTTCCCGACATTGGCGCAGGTATTGCATCTCCTCGCTGTCGTCGTCGGGTTTGTAGAACGGCGCCTTGGCAACCTCCTCATCGGAGATGGGAATGCCAAACCGGCTACGAAACTTCATCATCTCGCTTTCGTTCAGCTTCTTCTGCTGGTGGGTGATATTCTTGCCTTCTCCCGCTTCACCCAGCCCGTAACCCTTGATCGTTTTGGCCAAAATGACCGTCGGCTGATCGGCATGCTCGACCGCCGCCTTGTAAGCAGCGTAAACTTTTTCCGGGTCATGTCCCCCCCGTCGCATCCGCTGCAGCTGCTCGTCGCTTAGGTCCTCGACCATCTGTTGTAATTGCGGATACTTGCCAAAAAAGTGTTCTCGAACATAAGAACCTGATTCAACCGAATACTTCTGATAATCCCCGTCCACCGCCTCATCCATCCGCTGAACCAGCAGCCCTTCTTTGTCCCGGGCGAAAAGCTTGTCCCAATCCTCGCCCCAGATAACCTTGATGACGTTCCAGCCGGCCCCGCGGAACGCCGCTTCCAACTCTTGGATAATCTTGCCGCTCCCCCGCACCGGTCCGTCCAGCCGCTGCAGATTACAATTGAATACCCAGATCAGGTTGTCCAATCCTTCCCGGCCGGCCAAAGTGATCGCCCCCAATGTTTCCGGCTCGTCCGCCTCGCCGTCGCCTAAAAAACACCATACCTTGGATAAGGCCACGTCTTTCAGGCCCCGATCAGCCAGGTACTTATTGAACCGGGCTTGGTAGATGGACATGAGGGGGCCAAGACCCATGGACACCGTGGGAAATTGCCAGAAGTCACCCATCAGCCAGGGATGCGGGTACGAAGGTAGTCCGCCTCCCGGCCTCAGCTCGCGACGGAAGTTGGCTAATTGGTCCTCGCTCAGTCGGCCTTCCAAAAACGCCCGGGCATACATCCCCGGACTGGCATGCCCCTGGAAGTAAACCTGGTCTCCCGAATCGCCGTCCTGCGGTGCCCGGAAAAAATGATTGAAGCCCACCTCGTATAAAGTCGCTGCAGAAGCGTATGTGGAGATATGCCCCCCGATCCCGGACGACTCGCGATTGGCTCGTACCACCATGGCCATCGCGTTCCAGCGAATGATACTTTTGATGCGTCGTTCAACGTCCCTGCTACCCGCGTAAGGCGGCTGTTGATCGAGGGGAATGGTGTTGATATAAGGGGTGTTCATAGTGTACGGAACGTTCACCCCTTTGTTCCGCAAGGTCGATTTTAATTCTTCCACCAGTTCTAAGGCCTGTTTCGGCCCGTAATTCATTAATACATGATTCAGCGAGTCGAGCCATTCACGCTTTTCCTGCTGATACTGGTTGGCGAGCTCGTTATTTTCCGCGGTGGACATACGAACCTTTCAGGTAAGCTGTTTTAATACGAATTTTGCCCCCACATTGCTTATGCGAACGATACAAATTCCGGTAAAAAGGCCCCTTCAGAACCCGGAATCCAATTCTGGAATCTCTACCTCACCGGTCTTATTACTTATTACATCTCCTTATCGGACCCAGAAAATGACCGCCTTGGCAAATTATTTGCCGCTTCCCATCTCTGCAGGCCGGGTACTCAAATTTAGTCACATCAATGCTTTTTGACCAATAACCGGGCAATTTTGCTTTAATCTTCCAGTTTCCCAAAAAACAATCCCTGCTTCTTCGACGTTTTGGTTCTTGATTCACCGTGATTTATGGTCAAGGGCTTATTACATAATTGGTGATTTATCGGAAGTATTCAATCTCGTGACTGGTTTATTTTATTACGATGAGCAAACAGCGGGGCGACGATCCGGGCTAACCCGCCGCACTGACGAGGGAAGGCAAACTTGACGCTAGGAGACCGTCCGAGTAACAGACATTGACGATTATGATATGATGACGGCGTTGGTCATGGAAGACATGTTCATTTAGGGGCTCAGGGATGGGCAAG
>CAZMVS010000033.1:0-5951 GCA_964569525.1 uncultured Planctomycetales bacterium | reverse complement strand
TTCACCAGTCACCGTCATGCATGCGATTTTTCCGACCTGCGGACTGATCTTGTACGTCGGTGTAAGCTCGGCGGATTCCGCTTGCTGGTATGCAAATCGTTGCAACCATTGCCCGCGTTCTTCTTGCCCATCCAGCTTTTCATGTCGCCCGACGGCTAGCCAGAGTATATCCTCACTGGCTGCCACTTCGAGTTGTAATCCGGTGGGCGGGGACTCTTTCCTTTCCGCTGATGCAGCGGTATCAACACTGCAGAGCGAAATAACTGCAACAAACAAAACGGATAGAAACACCGAATGATTACCCATTGTAAACCTATAGCAATTTCACTTTTTGTGTAGTGGCTTAGGGGCCGAAAATAACTCCGCACAAGCCTTTCTGGCTTTACAACCGCTGCAAATAAATGGAGCTTGCTCTACGGATCACTGCTTTGGGCGGCCGGTTGGCTGGTCTTTACCTCGGGCAGTGGCGGTCGGCCTACCCGGATTATCTCTGCCCCTTCCACCGAACCGCGTTGCCGCGGAGAACGCTCAATCAATTTGAGCACCAATTCCTTCTCGAACCGTTTCATGGAAGCAAAGGTCAAATTTAACCAACTTTGGTTAGTTAACCATTTGATACGAACCTGCCGCGGGGCCAAAACTTTGGCATTCGGGGTATTGGATACCGCTTCGTAGTCGGACAACTCCGCCTTGATTTCAGTTTGACCGTCCGGCTTAAAATAAACGATCTCCCGAATAAGATAGGGAGGACGGCGATCAATATCCACTGCCTTCGTGTAGTAAAGTTGGCCAGTCCGATCCCGGTCAAGGAAATTCAATTCGTATCGCGTTGGGCTTACCCAGAACACCGGGCCCAGCGCCCCGGCCGTCTGGCTTGGCAGCTCGTTCAGCCCCAGCACCTCCACGAAATGATCCGGGCGTATGGGCGTCTCCAGTGGTCCGGAACGCTCGATCACGTCATCATGGCGGCTCCAGAAATAGCGGTTCTCGATTTTGTTCCACACCCACCAGCGATCGTTGTTTGAGCCGATAATGATCGAACCGGCCAGATGATCGAGTTTCAAGTAAAGATCACGCGGTTTACGAAAGACCATGTCTCCGTGTGCTTCGAATGGCTCCAGGCGACCGTTATGCAAATATTCCCCTGTGGCGGTGATCCCGCCACCCTTGAGCAGGAAGTCCATGGCCCGGCTGTTGGCATTGATCCGGTTGATCACCGTGTGCATGGGAACCGCTTGGGGGATTTGCGGCTGTGGCTGGACTGGTTTCTTTGGCGCACCAACACAACCGATAAAAAGCAGAATCAACAGCGAGCCGGCTGAAATCGCTGCAATAAAATTATGCCTGGGCCGATGACTCATTGTTTTGTGATACATTATCCCCGGACTCGCCGGGCTCCTCTTCTTCGTGAATATCCGCTTGTTCTGACAAGGTGGCCCCCGTTTCCCCCAGGTCCTCGATGACCTCCACTTCGCCGCTTAAAAGAGCCTTGAGCTTTTCACTGAGTTGGTCGATCTGCCCAGCGGTCATGTGCGGATTGTGCACCACGTGTTCGCTTTTATCGTCCGCCAATAGCATGTTCCAGTATTCTTTCCCGTCTTGCCGAAACGTCTTTACCATTTTCAATCGCTTCTTACGCATCAACAACAGGGCGAGAACGAAGCGGAATTGCTGTTTCAGTTCCGCTTCCTCATCTTCGAGCTTACGGAACAAATGGACCAGTACATTCTGATCCACCGCGATGACCGTCGGTTTCTTCTCCCGCACCGGAACACGGGCTCGCCAGTAACAAAAAGTGTTCTCCGGCGGACCATCCCACGCATCCAGCGAGTAATCGCGGCGCTCCAGGCCGTCTGTCCCCTCGATCAATACCGCAAAATAAGATTCCCCTTCGGCAAACGGTTGTCCACTAACCGCACATTTGCCCGTCGCTTTGGCAATATCCCAATCACTGGCCATCGGTTAAAACTGATACCTCCCTGTTTCACGTTTGATTTTCATTTTCCCATCCCCGATCCCTTGACCGTTGCTGCTTCTTTACAATCAGCCGCCCTTTGTTATCCCTGCAAAGCAAAGCCGATTATATATAGTATGTCCAGTTGTTTTCCACCTTCCTGCACCTGGCCAAGGAAGCAAACACCGGCTAGACGCACAGGCCCTATCGTTAATCAAGGCGGCAATCCACCTGGTATTACTTCACCCTAAACGATGGCGTTCATTACGGCAACGTACAAAAAGCGACCGGCGAATGACCGGCCGCTTTTGATAGTTTACCAGATATTGACGGACTAACGAAGTTACTCGAATTTTTCCTCTGTATCGCCTGAGCTTGCTCCGCCTTGGTTTTCCGAGGACTCACCGGTTTGTGGTGATTCCGTCCCGGTTCCGGATTCACCCCCGGGGGCCGGGGCGGGCTGACCGCCGCTTGGTGCTGCTTCACCTTCCGCGGGTCCTTCGCCTTCTTCGAGTTCCTCCTCCTGGTATACCTCTTCAAAGTCAGTCGCATCGACCTTTTGTCGGAGCAGGTAATAAATAATGGTTGCCCCGGAAAGATACAGGGAGACCAGGAACCCGCACAGCAGCAATACGATAATAACCAACCAGATCCGGATCAAAAAAGCGCCCACTGGCTCAGCACCATGCATTCCGAAGGTCGGTACAGCCTGTAAAAGGTTATCGAATGTTGGTGACGGCCACATGGCGTCAAGCTTGGAAGCGCTAACACTGCCTACGCCCGGACGATTGCCGGCCGCAGCCATTCCCATTTCAACGGCCCCATGTGTCAACTTCAATAACAGAAAGACCACTAAGCGGGCGAACAGGTAACAGATCGCCCCGTAAACCGCCAGGACTGCGTAATACAAACCGGTTCGCCATGGCCGGGAAAATACATAACTGTAACTTCTCGAGACGGCATCGAACGCATCGGACCCTTCCACGGCTATGGCGGGAAGCAACAATACTCCGCCGAAGGCCAGGCCGATCAACACCAAGGCCATCACGAAACCGCCGATCAACGCCAGGAACATCAAGGCCCCGGCAATCAGTTCCCCGATCCCCGGTATTGCTCCGATCAACCCGCCGAGGAACAGGAACACGCCGACGAGTATAATGATGGCCACTGGCAGCAGCGGGGCGGTGAAAAATCCGAGGAATTTCCTGCCCGCAAAGCTCAAGGCGGCCTTGGGGGCAATCCGTTCATCGCGGGCGAAGTTCAAAGCCGCCATTCGGCAGATGGCCCCGCCGAATAACGCCCAAATCGCCAGTGTGCCCAGGGCGAACAGGATATAGAAAAACGGATGCTGAGTGGCCAACCATTGTTCTCCCCGTATCATCAACATGATCGAGGGAAACACGCCGTAGCCTTCCGGCCCGGTTTTAATTTCTGTTTTCTCAAAAGGTCCTGGTGGGGAGGACTGACCATAACGTCCCCGGAAAACCTGGTTATAGCCGCCCCAGAAGTTGAGGTTTGTTGCTGCGTCGATCATTTGGCGGATAGCTGTGGTCTCGAAGGACAGGAAGCTGGTAAAAAGCCCCCGGTTCCGCAACTCCACGATATTGCGGTAGCCATGGTTATACTCCCTTCCCAGCTCGGCTAGTTTCTCGTCATCGTCTTCCAGTTCCTCAGCCTTATCCTCGTATTGACTTTCAACCCTCTCCAAAGCCCGTTCGATTGCTCGTCCAGGATCATAAGCGAGGGTTTCTTTCAAGTTATCAGATGACAAACCCAGTTCGCCATAGATGTCTTGAAGCACCACAAGCCTTTTTTCTCTGGCTTTTTCTCGCCATGCGTCTAAGTCCCCCACCTGCCAGAAGGCATTGATTTCGTTGCCCACGGGTTTGGCGTTATCGACCCATAATCCATCGAGCGCCCAGCCCCACAAACCCATTAATACCAGACCCGCCAAGGCCAGTATGAGCTTGCTGGGATGAATCGCCATTTTGAAAGAGCGGAATATTCGGGGAAAGGAAAAGGTCTCTTCCCAGTTGATACTTCGCAATTGATTCGGTTGTTCCGCCATTGAACTCACCTCCGGCAATGAGAAGGGATGTTTTCGGAAACGATCGCGTATACTTACTCGACACGCCACGCCTGCGAGTCTTCCATCGGCGATAGGGACAATACCGGTTGAATCCGATTTTGTCCCAGCCACAGTGATTTAGCTGTCGCTGGACTTATTATACGCCCGCCTGCCGCTCAAGCAATACTTTTCTTAGCTGAAAGCAATTCAAAGAGCGATCAGGATTACTCTACGGAGATGATTTTAATTCCCGCATATACAAGCAATTAGCCCAAAGAGCCGAGGTGTGGAGCAACGAAGGGCAAACTCCCTCAGCTTGATCTGCCAGTGACTGGAAATGACAAAAAAGAGACACTTTTTGATGGGTCAATCTTCTTCAGGGTACCGTTCACCATTTCCGTTTGGAGCGTACCCCTCGTCAAGGGGGTTGATATCCTCGCTGATCGTGTATTCTTCATTCAGCCATTTGCCCAAATCGATCAGCTTGCAGCGTTTGCTGCAGAAGGGGCGGTAGGGTACTTCCTTTTTTTCCTGGTACGAAATTTTCCGACCGCAGGTTGGGCAATGGATTTTTGGCATTATGATTAGTCCCGGCCGACAACGGATAGGGCGGAAGAACTAGTCTTTGCTTTTACCCTTCTTGGGCGAGCCGTTTCCTCCGCTTGAGGATTGCCCATTGTTCGAGGCCTGTTTTTTGCTCGTGTCTTTGTTTTCGCATTTGCAGCTGCCGGTTCCGCAGTCCGCTGCTGCCGCTTTTTTGTACCCTTCGCTACGATAGTCCGTCGCGTAAAATCCGGATCCCTTGAAAATGATTCCCCCACCCGTGCCGATCAATCGCTTGGCAGTTTGGCGCCCGCACTTCGGACATTTCTTTACAGGCTTGGCTGTGATCGATTGAAACATCTCGTACCTATGCCCGCAGGCGCCACACTCATAATCATAGGTTGGCATTACATTGTACTCCTCGCTCAGGCCGGAATTACACCCGACTAAAAGCCCTCTTTTAAGGGGCAAGCACTAATTCCTGGTTAATTTTCTCCCTCTGCATCAGACCTTTCAGACGATTCCCTCGTTTCCGTTGGCTCCTCTGCCGCTTTGGAGACGATCACTTTGGCGGGGCGGATTACCCGGTCATGCAGCATGTATCCTTTGACCACTTCCTGGAGCACTGTTCGCGGGGGATGGTCCTCCGAAGGTTGTTCCATCATAGCCTCGTGAACCTGGGGGTCAAAAGGCCGCCCCTCAGCTTCGATCGGCTGCACGTTAAATTCGCGGAGAACCTTGAAGAAGTTCTCCAAAGTCAGCTTTACCCCATCGAGAATCGATTGCGCATCCTGAGTATGTTCTTCCGCTGAGGTGACTACCCGCTCCAAGTCGTCGATTACCGGCAAAAGCGAACGAATCAAGCCCGCATGTGCATAACGCAACGACTCTTCGCGGTCCTTTTGCATCCGCCGTTGGTAATTCAGCAATTCCGCTTTGGCTCGAAGCGCCTTATCCTTCCAGTCCTCTTCGGGGATTTCCGCTTCGCTCGGTCCACCGCGATTTTCACCGGTTTCAGCCGCTGCTTCCGTCTGCTGTTGAGAAGGTTTTTCTTCCTCTGTCGGCGGTTGGCCGCCGTACTTGGCGACTTCTTCTTCCGATGGAGTGACGATTTTTCTTTCTTTTTTACTCATGGTTTATTCGTTGTTTTTATTCTTTTTCTGGTTGTCGTTCGAGCCGGAAAAAAACTCTGCCACGCGGTCAAAAAAACCTCTGGATTCCGGCATGACCGAACGGTCTTCCAAATCCGCATATTGTCGTAAAAGTTGCTCCTGCTGCTTGTTCAGCTTTTTGGGAACCTCGATCCACACCTGTACGATCTCGTCGCCGCGACGCCGGCTTCGAATGGAAGGTAGCCCTTTGCCGGACAGCCGGAACATTTGCCCG
>CAZMVS010000032.1:0-2204 GCA_964569525.1 uncultured Planctomycetales bacterium | reverse complement strand
CAAAATCCTGATCGAACAAATCGCCGAAACCGGCCGACCGGTGCTGATATTCTCCGGCGGCGAACCGCTCATCCGTCCGGATATTTTCGAATTGGCCGATTACGCCAAACAAAAAGGCTTATTAATCGCCCTGGCCACCAACGGCACACTGATCGACACTACCATGGCCCGGAAAATTGCTTTCACCGGCTTCGACCGGGTCAGCGTTTCTCTGGACGGAGCCGACGCCCAAACCCACGATCAAATGCGCGGCCTGCCGGGTTCCTTTGAAAAAAGCATACGTGGCCTGAAGCTCTTGCATGCCGCCAAAGTACCCACCCAGCTCAATTGCACTATCGCCCGCCACAACAAGAATCAAATTGAGCGGATGATCCAACTCGGTCGGCAACTGGGCGTCACCGCAGTCCATTATTTTTTGTTAGTTCCCGTTGGCTGCGGGGAACAGATCGCCGAAGAACAGATGCTCAACGCCGAGGAGGTCGAACAACAACTGGAACGTATCTACGAATTGGAACAACAGACCGATTTGCAAATCAAGGCGACTTGCGCCCCACATTACTATCGAATCTTGCGACAAAAAGGAAAAACTCGATCCAGTAAACAAAACGCGGATACCGATCGGCACAAGGCCGCCTTACATAGCATCACCAAGGGATGTTTGGCCGGCACCGCCGTCTGCTTTGTCTCGCACCAGGGCCAAGTCTTTCCCTGCGGATATCTCCCCCTCGAAGCAGGCAACATCCACCATCAACATTTCGGTGATATCTGGAAACAAAGCCCCGTCTTTCAAGACCTGCGCGACCCCCATAAACTAATGGGCAAATGCGGGCGATGCGAATTCAAAATGGTGTGCGGCGGATGTCGCGCCCGGGCCTTCTACCAGTTCGGAAATTACCTGGCCGAAGAACCCTTCTGCCTCTACGAACCCCACCTCGATAAAAAGTAATAGCCGTCCACGTCAAAGCATTTTCGCAATTTACATATCGGATTTCGCGCCGAATATCATTTCGAACAAACCATGTCGTTTCGAATCCCCACGTATCATTTCGAACGAAGCATGTCATTTCGAATCCCAATCCCTAATCGGATTGGGTGAGAAATCTTAAAAACGCCTTAATCCAAAGGCGGACCGAGTATCTCCACCTCTGTAATAAAATTCCCTTCACTGTCTTCATCAAAAATGAACCGGATCACGTCCCCGCAGAAAAAGTCCTCGTTCCGCACCAGGATGGGACGATCCTCGCTTTCAATGTATTCATCATAATCAATAAAAAACCAAGCATAATCAGACACGATCGTACCTATATCCAGACACGTATAAAGAGCGGTCACCGTTTCACCGGGCGCTATCAACGGTTCCACCACTAAAAAGTTTTCCTCGGTAGTCAACTCCGCAGCGGCATAAACCCCCTCTTGCGAATCAACGTAAATCCCCGGTTCGACCTCCAAGCCAGTCGTATTAACCATTTCCACCGTAACATCCTCATCCCACAAGGGGAAATCATCCGGAAATTCAATACCACAAGTTTGCCCCATAAGGCACATCAGGACAGCCGCCCCGGTCAACCACCCCATCGCTCGTATCGACCAGTTACGTACTTGCATAAAAGCCTCCTGAAATTGGGCGGGAAAATAATACGCGGCGGGAACAACAAACCAATTATAATCGGGGATTCTCTCCACCGGCAATCATAAAATTCAAGCCGATCGCGGAATGGGATCAAAACGGCACGGTTCACGAGATTCACAGTGATTGCGTATTCCGCCGGGAATCCGAGGGATTTTTGTTTTTGCCGGCCTTCCCCTGGAAGGATTGCTGCTGATTCTTCTTCCGCAAATTGAGAATCAGCTCCACTTCACCCGGCGTCTTGCCCAGGTCCCGCGCGATCTCCACGGGCGTAAAGCCCGCGTCGGCCAGTTCATAAATCACCGCGTGCCGAACCTCGTATTCATCACCGCCGCCCGTCTGCTCTTCGGTTTGGCCGTCCGACTCCTGCACACCGTCAGCCTTCTCCCCCAACTGCCGATTCAATCGCTGCAATACGGCAATCCGCCGATCGGCATCGTTAATCGCCGCCTCCAACTTGGCAAAACGCGTATCGATTTGCGACCCAATCGTGCGCGACAATTGCTCTAACTCTAACATCAACGACTCCAAGTCTCTCTGTAGCCGCTGCTGAGATTGAAGATTGTGCTGAGTTTTT
>CAZMVS010000031.1:0-5183 GCA_964569525.1 uncultured Planctomycetales bacterium | reverse complement strand
CGTTGCGGAATGTTGAACGGTTCTTCCTGCCCGGCGTAAATGGGGAGGTTATCGCGGCCGAAAACTCGGGCAATGGCATCGACCAGTTTTGCGCGGAGTTTTGCCTGGCCGGTAACCGTGGTCACGCCCAGCAGTTCACATTTCGGCTGGGCGAGCAGGTAAGCCAATGCGACGGCATCGTCGATATCACTGCCGATGTCCGTATCCAGCAAAACAGGGATTTTTGAATCGGGCACGAGCGGTCACCTTTGAAATATGTTTGCGACGTTATCGGCCAATAAAAGCAGGCACGGTTCAATTACATGGAGGCTGCTTTTTGTAGTGCACTTACCACCTGGTCGCGGGTTACGATGCCAAGCATAACGATAGGCTGGTTGGGCTTACCCGGAGGGAAGACCGCGCACAAGGGGATACTGGCCCCGGGAGCCAATCGGTCGATCAATTTTCGTATGGTTTCATCGCGGGCAGTCCAGTCGGCCAGCATGGGCACGGCGTTGTATTTTTCGACAGCCCGGGCTACCTGCTCGGTGTTAAAAACGAATTTCGTATTGGCCTTGCAGTTGGGGCACCAGTCGGCAGTGATATCGAGGAGGACCATTTGGTTTTGTGAGGTCAGCTGGTTCAGCTTTTCCATAGAGAAATCGATCCAAGGCAATTTGTGCTTGTCGGGATTGCTTTGCGCATTCGCCCTCGCGCCGACGGTTCGCTTGTTGTTAAAATCGACGCCATTACCAAAGCTTAAGCAACCGGTGAGGACCACGACGGCCAGGGCGGAGGCCAATGCCGAGACTCTCGCCCAAGAGGAGCGATCGGGTCGAAACCAGGTGCCGATGATCCAACAGGCCAGGGCGACGCCCATGAGGAACACCAGGGTCCAGACGACGGCCCGGCCGCCGAGTTGGCCGTTCAGAATGCTCAACAAGTAGATGACGGTGCCCATTAGCAGAAAGCCCATGGCTTCTTTGAAGACGTGCAGCCAGGGGCCGGGCTTGGGGATGAAGCGTAGCCACCTGGGATGGGCGGTGAGGATGATGTAAGGCAGGGCCATTCCGATGCCTATGGTATTGAAGATTAAAAAGACCATGGCAGGCGGTTGGGTGGAAACCCAAATGAGCACGGAACCCAGGAAGGGGCCGAGGCAGGGAGTGCCCATGATGGTGGCCAAGGCCCCTTTGCCGAAGGAGCCGATGTAACCTTCGCCTTCCACCTTACCCGCGGATTGGCCGACGAATTGAGGCAGGCCGATGGTGTAAACGCCGAACACGCTCAGGGCGAAGGCGAAGACGATAGTGGTCATGGCGATGGTAAAGGTCGGGCTTTGGAAGTGTTGTCCCCAGACCAAGCCGAGGAGGGTAGCCAGGGCGGCCAGCACGTTAAAAACCAGAAGCATGCCGGCGGAGAAGGCGAGGCCCAGCTTGAGAACGCGGGCGGGTGATTCGCTGGCCTGCTGGACGAAGCTTAGAACCTTAATGGCGATAACCGGTAGCACGCAGGGGGTAATGTTAAGGACCGCGCCAGCCAGCAAGGCCAAGAGCAGCCAAACGTAAAGGGCATGCTCCGGTTGCTGGACGGTGGCCTGTATGTCCCGGTCGAGAGAAAAGCCGACGGTCGAAGTTGGGCCGGCTTTTTTCTCGTCGTCGGTTATCGCTGCTGTGGTTTGATCAGGGGGTGGCTGTTTTAGCTCCTCGGCATTTCCACCGAAGAGTTCGCTGTTGATTTTTGGGACGGTCTCGTCTTTAGCGGCGACGGGTAAGGACAAGGACCAGTTGGCGGCGGTGGGAGGAAAACACATGCCGGTTTTTTCGTTGCAGGCCTGGTAGGTGACCACGCCGCTGATGGTGAGTTTGTCGCCGGTGAAGGACTGGTCGGCCTGTACGGGAAGGACAAGAACCGTTTTGCCGCCATACACGAGGAGCTTTTGGCCGAAGAAGGTGATGGTCTTACCCGGCGGGAAAAGGGAGCGATTGAAATTAAGCCCATCGGTTTTGTGGGGGAACAGGTCGGTGGGAATGTATTGCGGGGCGCTGGGTTTGTGGGCGTTAACGTGCATCTGTTTATTGAGATGCAAAATGACGGCCACCTTGAAGTCGGTCCCGGGTTTGATTTTATTTACGTCGGCGGCGGCGGATAATTTTTCAAGATGAGGAGGCTGATCCATGGGAGCCGGCAGGGCCTTGCGAGCTCGTCTGAAAAGCTGCTCGTTTGTGGGCTTAACCTGGTCGGCGGATTTGACGACGGGAAGTTGTATGGACAGGGATTCATCGCCGAGGACGCATACTTTTTTGCAGGCCAACCAGGAGAGTTTCAGATTGATGGCGGCCTTTTGGCCTACCTTGGCATCTTTGGAGACTTTTACGTCGGCGAGGATTACCGGAGTACCTTCAAGAATAAACGTGTGGGCACCGGTGGCGTCCACGTAACGTTTGGGGGGAGGATAATGCAGGTTTTGGAGGGTAAAACCTTTCGGGAATTGCCAGTCGAAGCGAGGTTCAAGGCCGCCTTCGCCGCGGTTTTGCCAGTAGATATGCCAGCCTTGTTCGATCTTGAAACGGACGGCCAGGGTCAACTCCCCGTCGGGGGTAACGGCAGATCGGTCGGCCTGTAGATTAACGTCAACCTCGGGAGCTTTGTCTTGTGACTGGGCGGAGAGGTTTTCATTCACTCCGAGGGGAATTGCGAGGCTGAGTAGTATTATTTTAAATGCGTTCATAGGTGCTTGTCCTCTATTTGATACGCATGTGAACCATTTTAGGTCTTTTCTGTTAAAAATCGTAGCGTACGCAAGTGGAAGAATTTTACAAGCTTTCATCGAGGACTATCTCTTCCGGCGGTAGATTGCGTGAGGAAAAGATTTACAAAGCGCATAAAAAAACAGGGCCGGTTGGATACCAACCCTGTTTCTAATCTATTCTGCAGAGGAGATTAGAGACTCACGATCAACGATCACGACTCACTATGCTAACCCCCTCTCATCCTGGGGTCGCCTGCTTAGCTGCGACGACGACGCAGGAAGGGAACCGCGGCCAGCAACAACAAAGCACTGGCGGGTTCGGGAATCACATTGACAGTCACCGGATTGGCGACGTCAAAGGTCACCGGCTCGGGCAGCCCCATCGGAGGCGGGCCTACGGCAGTACCTTCGTAGCCAACGCCACTGGGGGAATCGCCGGGCTTGATGTCATAGGCACCAACAGCAGCGCCGGCATCCACGGTCAAGGTGATCGTGGCGAAATCGAAAGCGCCAGCAATCGCCTTGGTGGAATCGCCAACGGCACCGAGGTCATTGGCATTCTTGGGCGCCAAGGGCTGGCCCGCGATGGTACCCGGGGCGGTCGTGGGATCCCAATCGGTCAGGTGGGTGATGGTACCGATAGCGAAATTGCCGCTAGCGGCGACATCTTCCAGCCAAAAACCCAGACCATACAGGTGAATCCGACGGATGTCGTTGCCGGTGTCATTGGTGACAGCGGCAGTGATGGTGATGGTGTCGCCAGGCATAACATTATCCACACTGGCATCACCATCGCCGGCATCCAACAAACTGATGCCCGCGGCACCAAACGCCGTGGCCGGCAAGGCCAAAGCTAACAAAACAACTAAAAGTTTCTTCATCTCTAGTCTCCTTTCACCACCATAGGAACTGGAGGAAACTCTCCTCCCCTCTTCTGGTGGAAATCAAAACACCCTGCTTCTTTCTCGCCTCCCGGCCCCGCAACTTCACGGGGCAACCAACCACACACTTCACACTTCACTTCTATTCGCCAAACCTGACATACCATGCTTTAAGCAAGCATAATATTCAGTTTTAACGCACTTTTACGGGCAGCTTGCACCACTACCGGAGAACGCCTTGGCATAGGCGACATCCGTAGAGGTAATGCCACCATCGACGTAGATATCGCAGGTGAAGTTATCTTCAGTAGGCGTTTGCCCACTGTAGTACTTCACGTAGGCGATATCCGTGGTAGTCACGCCGCCGGTCATGTTAATATCACCCGTCACCAAGGCCACCTGCAGAACTTCGGTCGCAGGTTCCATGAGGCAACCGGGATCACCTTGCAGGGAAATCCCGTTCAAAGTGACTTCCAAGCAAGAGTTGTTAGTAAAATCGTTATTGGTGTATATGCTCAGGACGTTGTCGGTCACATTAAGCGAGGCAATTGAGCCGTCGCTGAGGACAACTTCCTGTCCGGCATCCATGGATCCGTCCACAGCCTGAATCGGATAATCGAAAGTGACTTCGATCCGATCCGGTCCACCGAAGCGAGGCTCCACAGCATCTTCATCAAGAATATCGATGCCGAAGTCACCGACACTACCGTGGGTCTTGATCGACTCGGCGGCGGTAATCACCGGGCTGGTGCAAACACCCGCCACGTTGACGGTCAAAGTTGTACTGGTCGAATAGCCTTCCGCCAGGTCATAACCGGCGGGATTATTCTGCAAGCCGTTAGGATCGGCAGTGACGGAAAAATCATACGAGCCTTGAGGCTGACTGGTATCGAGTTTCAGCCTGTAGGTAGCCACCCAGGCCTCCTGGGCAGGATAGAGATAATCGTCTTCGATAAAATAG
The DNA here is from genome assembly GCA_964569525.1 of uncultured Planctomycetales bacterium. Classification (GTDB taxonomy): domain Bacteria; phylum Planctomycetota; class Phycisphaerae; order UBA1845; family PWPN01; genus JAAYCU01. The sequence goes on along the minus strand of CAZMVS010000031.1, from coordinate 610 downwards.
ACTTCCGCCCCCATGCTGTTCAAGGTGGCCAAGTTGGTGGCTGATCCGATGTTCTGCTCAACGTATCCCAGATAATCTTGGGCAGTAAAAGCACTGCCATGAGTTCGCGGGGAAGTCGCGTCGAACTGCCAATCCGCATCGCCGGCGGAACTTCCGGTAGAAATCTGGAACTGGACGCCGTCCAAGCCCAGGGTTTCCGGTCCGGAGCCGGGGTAATCAGGATTGGCTACTTCGTAATCGCTGGACAGAATCACTTTGACCTCAATGTAAGGGTCCACTGCCGGATCGAATTCGATCACGCTGCTGCCGTCGGTGGCTGTCGCATCAAGATTGATGCTCCACCCAAGAGCGACCGCCGGGGCCAACATGATCGCCAAAACTGGAAGTAAGATGCTACGCATTACAAACTCCGTGAGAAAATCGGGTGCCGGGCCCGACCCGATCGGCCGGGCCCGTGCACACCGGGTTAATTAACAACTTACGGACAACTGGCCGAACTACCGGAGAAGTACTTCACATAGGCAATGTCCGTCGAGGTAACGGAACCGTCGCAATAGACGTCGCCCCGCATGGTGAACTCGTCAGAGACTGCCGAGCCACTAAAGTACTT
>CAZMVS010000030.1:0-9384 GCA_964569525.1 uncultured Planctomycetales bacterium | reverse complement strand
ACGTGACCCTCAAGGTCAAGGTGGTACAGGCGGCCCGCCCGATCAATCGGGGCGAAACAATCAGTAACGATAATATCGTTTTATACGAGCGAATCATTTCCCGCCTCTCAGACATGGGCATTACCAATCTCGAACCCATTATGGGCCAGCGGACCAAACGGTTTATCGATCGCGGCCAATTGGTCGAAAAACGCTATCTCGAACCGGTCCCCTTGATTTGTCGAAACGATTTGGTGACCGTCTGGGTACGTAGCGGCCGAACAATCATCAAGGCTGTCGCTACCGCCTGCGAAAGCGGATCCTACGGCGATACTATCAAATTGAAACGCGGCATTTCGCGGGAAACCTTCTCTGCCAAAGTGATCGCCCATAAGACCGTGGAAATCATCGCTCCCGGTAGTACCCGGGCGGTTGCCTCCAACGCGAAAGGGGGACGTTGATGCGCAGCCTGCGAATCTTAAGTATTGTTGTGACCTTGCTGATGGCGCAAATTGCCGTTGCTCAGAGCTCGTCTTTGTTGCGCCTGCCACGCGTACGACCTGATAGCGACCATAGCAACATGCGCACTTATGCCGTGCAGGAATCATCTTCCCACGGATTTTCCGCAGTGCAGCCTGGGCACAAAGCAAAGCCGGCCACCCGAGCCATTGAACAGGTTTCGCTGATCGCCGTTCAGCCGCGCGAGCCGCGCAAATTCGAAACCAACATGCTGATCAAGATTGTTGTTCGCCAACATAAAAACTACGAATCGGAAGGCGAGTACGAGGCGGAAAAGGAGTGGAAACTGGACGCTTTGCTCAGTCGATGGTTCCGTTTCCATGAAGATCACAAGCTGGGTGCGGACGCCCTAAGTGCTGGCAATCCGGGAGTGAAGTTTGATCTTAAAAATGAGTACGAGACGGAAGGTGAAAGTGAACGTAAAGATAAGTTCACCACCCATATAACCGCCCGCATTGTGGACGTTAAGCCCAACGGCAATCTCGTGCTTGAAGCCAAACAAACCGAGCGGCACGACGATGAAGAATACACCATGACCCTGACTGGTATTTGCCGAAGTGATGACGTAACCCCGGACAACACGATCATGAGCACGCAGATATACAACATGGTTTTGAACGATCATAGCCGAGGAGCAATAAAAGACGCCACTACCCGCGGTTGGGTGCCGAGGATACTGGATTTTCTCAAGCCCTTTTAGTGGCAGCGACCGGTGAGTGGCGAAAAGGAATGGATGCCTTGAACCTGGAGAAGAAAATGGCCCGTTGGAACAAGACAAGTTGGTTGATCTTAATCGCCGTTGTGCTGGCGATCCCGGCGACTTGCCTGGCGGAAGTGATGATCGGGGACATCACCCACTTGCAGGGAACACGGATCAATCGCCTGGAAGGCTGGGGTTTGGTCGGCGGATTGGCCGGCACCGGCGACGGCGGCGATTACGCCCCGACCATGCGGGCCTTGGCCCAGGTACACAAACATTTTGCCAACCCGGTCATGGTCATGGAAGAACTGGAAGACGTGGACAACGTGGCCATTGTTTTAGTGGAAGCGACCCTGCCTCGCGATGGGGCTCGCGAAGGAGAATCCATCGAGGTAACGGTAAGCAGCTTCGGACCGGCCAAAAGCCTGCAAGGTGGACGCCTCTTGGTAACACCATTGGTCGGTCCCAACCCGGACGACTCGCGATACTGGGCCCTTGCCGCCGGTCCTATCCAGATTACTGATGAAGAGGTCCCTACCGTGGGGCGGATCGCCCAAGGCGCAACCCTGGAACGTAACTGGGTTCACAATTACATCGCCATCGGCCGGGAACTGCTCGACGGCCAGGTGGAACAAGCAAATTACCTGACCAATTGGATCCGCCCGGATGAACCGTACATCAGTTTCGTCATTGATCCCGGGCACGCCGAGTTTCGCGTTGCTTACATGATCGCTCAGGCTATCAACGAATCGGAAGCGTTGCTGGATACCACCGGAAGTAACAGTCGTGCTCAGATCGCTCGGGCTTTCGATCCGCGGACGGTAATTGTTCGTTTGCCGGAAACGGAACGGGATAACCCCGCCCCGTTTTTGGCTCGGCTGGAGAGTTTGCCCGTCCGGATGCCTTTTACCGAAGCCCGAGTCAACATCGATCGCAAATCGGGAACGATCGTGATCAGCGGTGATGTGGAAATTGCCCCGGCGGTGATTACGCACAAGGGTTTGACTATTACCACGGTAACGCCCGAAATCCCGCCAACATTGAATAATCCCAAAGTGGAACAACGTGAATGGGCGGCCATTGATCCGCAAAAAGAAGGTGGAGCCAAGTTGCAAAACCTTCTGGATGCTTTGAATCAATTGAAAGTGCCTGCCCAGGACAAGATCACCATCATCGAACGCCTGCACGAAATGGGCAAACTGCACGCGAATCTGATGGTGGAGCGATAAACGCTGGATTTTAATCCTTTGGAGTGAATGAACGTGACTGCGACGCAATCCAACACGATTCAAGCTGAATCTTCCATGCAACGAATTGCTGACAAGCAACAGCAGCGTTTGAGCGAACTTCGCGGCATGGTGAATGAGGTCGTGGGCGTCACGTTCTTCGGGCAGATGCTTAAAATGGCCCAGAACAATCCGTTCAAAGCGAACTACATGCAGGGTGGCAGGGGTGAAGACATGTTTCGCGGACAGTTGAACATGGAATTGGCCGGTCATGTCGGCCGCGGCGTGCATACCGGGCTGGGCGAGAACATCTATAACCAGTTATCACGTTATGTAAAAGCGGAAGACGATCAAAGTTGTGCAAATTGTACAGGAATTGGATAACGACTAAAGGTAAGGCGTAAAGTGGCGAACATCGAAGCAGACAAGTTGGCACGGGACCTGGTTCGACTGCTGGGTGAAATCGTCGGGCTGTACGACGAGATGGCCGGACACATGAAAACAAAGCTGGAAGCCATCCGCCAAGCGGATACCGGCCGAATCCAGTCCCTTACCGCCCGGGAAATGACTTTGGCGGAAAAGGTTGAACAGCGTGAAGGATTGCGTAGGCATATCACCAAAAAACTGGTGAAAACACTCGGGCTGCGGACGCCGGAGGATTTCCAACTCAAGTTGAGCGAACTTGCGGAACATTTGGCAGAGCCACGCCGCAGCCAATTGTTGGGGGTGGCTACCGGCCTGCGGGACAAAGCGGACAAAATCGAGAACCTGCGGATCACTACGACGTTGATCACGCAGGAAATGCTCAAGCACTTGAATCACGTGCTTTCGATCATGACCAGCGGTGGGCCGGAGGCGGAGGTTTATTCCCCCAACGGCCAACGTGGGCAGAACGGGTCGCCTTGTGTGTTTGATGCGGTGGGTTAAACAATGAGTTTGATGAATGGTGCATTACAAATAGGACGAAGCGCTTTGCTGGCGTATCAAAGCGCCCTGCAGGTTGTGGGGAATAATATCTCCAATGCGGGGAGCCCGTCCTACACGCGCCAGTCCCCCGTGTTGACGCCCAGTACGGGAGTGATCCTGCCTGAGAATTTCACGCCCGGTGGCGGAGTGGCTTTGACCGGATTGCGACGAAACATTGACGAAGCACTTGAAAACCGTCTCCGCGTGGCCATTGGCGACCAGCAAAGTTCCCTTATTGAACAGCAAACCATTGGGCGGATCGAGGGCATACTAAACGAAATGTCCGACAGTGATTTGTCCACCCTGATGCAGGAGTTTTTCAACTCCTTTACTGCTCTGCAGAACTCCCCTGAGGAAGAAAGCACCCGCCAGATGGTACTGGCCAACGCCAACACCCTGATCGATGAAATTCAACGGCAGCGCGAAGATACCCTGACCATTCGAGATGAACTGAACAAGACCATCGAGGAAACCACTGATCAGGCCAACAACCTCGCTTCGCAGATCGCCGATGTGAACGTGCAAATAGTTACCGTGGAAAGCGTCAACGAAGGCGGGGCCAACGCTCTGAGGGACCAACGCGACAGCCTGTTGCGCGAATTATCCGAACTCGTTCAGATCGAAGTCCGCGAACAGGAAGACGGCGGCGTCAACGTTTACGTCGGTAACGAACCGTTGATACAAGGCGGCATCAACCGCGGTCTGACAACAACTCTGGAAGTTGAAGACAACGAACCTCGCCGCGTCGTTCGCTTCGGCGACAACACCGGTCCGTTGACTTTGCGTGGTGGAAAATTGGCCGGCCTGATCGAGGTTCGTGATGCGCATGTCATGGGGCATGTGCAGGATTTGGACGGCTTGGCCACCGCCTTGATCCAGGAAGTTAATAAAGCCCACGCCCTTGGCCAGGGTCTGGAAGGCTTTACTGAAGTAACCGGTACCTATGATGTACTCGATTCCCAGGCCGTTCTGGACAGTGAAAATGCCGGCTTGGATTTTACTCCGCAAAACGGTTCCTTCCTGCTGACTGTCAAGGATACCAATAGCGGGGCTACAAACACGTACACCATTGATGTCGACTTGGACGGTTTCGATAACGACGAAACGCTGGACAGGCTGGCTCTGAAAATCAGCGCCGCCGAGCATATTAATGCAGCCGCCACCTCGGACAATCGGTTGCGGATCGAGGCCGACGATAGCTTTGAATTTTCCTTTGCCGAGGATTCCTCGAACGTCTTGGCCGGCCTGGGTATCAATACTTTTTTCAGCGGCAGCGACGGCGAGGATATCAGCGTGAATTCCGTGTTGGAAGCAGAGGGTGGCGCGCAATTGTTGGCCGCAGCAAGTGGTGGAGGACCAGGCGACGGTGCTAATGCCGCTCTACTCGCGGGCTTGGCGACAGAGAGCCTCGACGGCCTCGGCGGGCAAAGCGTGATGGACTACTACAACAACCTCGCCACCAGCATCGCTGTCAAAGGCTCAGCGGCGAACGCGGCGGTTGAAGCTGCTGACTCCGTGGCTTCATCTCTGAACGCCCAACGCGAATCGGTCAGCGGGGTCAGCCTGGATGAGGAAACGATTTCACTACTACGACTGGAGCGAGCTTTTCAAGGGGCGGCTCGCTTTACGAGCACGGTAAACAAACTCATGGAGGAAACTCTGGCACTGGCCGGCTAGGCCGTCGCGACCGAACTCGTACGCGAAATAAACGCAAGCTTGGTTGATAACAGGAAATAGGCAAACAAAACAATGGCAGTCTCACCAATTAATGTTACGCGTGTTACTCAGAATCTGCAGTCCATGTCACTGCTGGATTCCCTGCGTCAAAACACGCTCGACCTGTTCCTCGAACAAAACCGCTTGGCCACCGGAAATAAGCTCAATGCCCCCAGCGAAGACCCGATTCTTGCCAGCCGGGCGCTGGATTTATCCGAAGTCCTTGATCGCCAGGACCAGGTCTTAAATAACATCAATTACGCCGATAGTTTCCTCTCAACTACTGATTCCTCCATTGGTGAAATCAACGACTTGCTAATTGAAGCTCACGATATCGCTTCGGAAATGGTCAATTCCACTGCCGACCAGTCCCAACGCGAATCCATGGCTGAACTGGTGAATGGGATTATCGACCAGCTGACCAACGTCGGCAATCGGATGTACGAGGGCGTTTATTTGTTTGCCGGACAGCAAACCAAGAATCCACCTTTTGTACAAACTCGCGGCGGTGTGGAATACGCTGGTGATACCGGTGATCTCACCGTCCATATCGATAACGGTGATGATCCGCGTATCAACCTGACCGGTGCGGAACTTTTTGGCGCGTTAAACGGACGGATCGATGGTTGGGTTGATCTCGATCCCGCGCTGACGGAAGACACCCGCCTGGCGGACCTGAACGGGATCGACAACGTCGGCGTGGAAACGGGAATTATGAGTGTTACCCTGGATAATCCGCAAGTGAATTTCCAGGCCGACTTGCGCACGGCGGATACCGTCGGCGACGTGGTGGATATTCTCAACGGGGCGGCCGAAGAAGCCGGCCTCAATGTGGGCCCCGGCGGTGATTTCAATGTCTCTATTAACGGGGCGGGTAACGGACTACTCGTTCAGGTAGGGGCCGGAACGGTAACCATCGATGATGTTGGCGAAGGCACCGTGGCCCGCGACTTGGGCATTAATGGTTCGGGCATCATTATTAACGGACAGAACCTTGATCCTCGTGTGACCTCGATGACCACTATCAATTCGTTGTTCGGTGGCAGCGGAGCAAACCTTGGCTCCATACTGGTTAGCAATGGCGAAAAAGAAGAAACCATCGATCTCAGCGAGGCCGATACCGTTCAGGATATCCTCAACGCTATCAATACCGCCGAACTCAAAGTGAAAGCTGAAATCAATTCCCAGGGAAACGCGATTGACGTCATAAACACTCTGTCCGGCGTGGAAATGAGTATTGCCGAAGCTGGCGATGACACCGCGGAAAAGCTGGGCATACGTTCCTTCCATGGCGGAACCGACTTGGATGATTTGAACGATGGGGATGGTGTATCCGTCAAGCAGGGCGTGGCTGACTTTCATGTATGGGCTAAGGACGGTTCTTCTTTCGATGTTAACTTGGACGGGGCCGAAACCATCCAGGACGTGCTGGATAAAATTAATGACGCAGCCAATGACGCTGGAGTGAATGTAACCGCAGATTTGCCAATGACCGGGAACGGCATCCGCTTGGAAGACAATACCGGCGGCGGTGGAACCCTCCAGGTCCAGCGGATGAATTATTCCTATGCGATCGATGACCTCGGGATGAATCAGCAAGTAAGCGATCCCGCGGCGACCGAACTTATTGGCCAAGATGTCAACGGAATTAAGCCGGATAGTGTGTTCAGTGCCTTACTCGAGTTGCATGAAGCCTTGGTCAGCGGCGGCGAGCACGTGGAACAGGAAATTACCAAAGCCGGCGAAAAACTCAGCGGTTTTGTTGATCAGGCGGCGACTTGGCAAGGTGTTGTCGGTGCACGCTCCCGGGCGATGCAGACTCGGCTTCAATTTACCGAGGATGCGGTCATTACCACTCGTAAGCTGCTCAGTGAAACCAAGGACCTGGATTACGTTGAGGCCGTTACCCGTTTTCAGCAGGCTCAGACCACGTTGCAGGCCAACCTGATGACGGGACAGAAAATGTTATCGCTGTCTTTGTTGAATTTTATCCAGTAGGCCGACGGCCTGCGGAAGATAAATAGAACAACAACGGTGTGGAAAAGCATGGATCAGGGAATCGCCATCATGCAACCGTTTGAGAACCCGGCAGTTGCAGGATGCAGATGATTGCCCGGCGGAGTTCGCCGGGTTGCGATTAGGAGACGCAGGTGGTTTTTGAGTAATAAGGATGTGGTCGGCTTCTTCGGTGGTTCGTGTGTTAAGGATGACACCGGCCGAATGAAACGGCATACTCGAAAATAACCAATCATTCTTGGAAGCAGGGTCGTTACGAGGAGTGTCGCGATGATTATTGAAACGTCGCGCTTTGGATCACTTGAGGTGGATGAAAATCGCCTCATTCGATTTCCCAAAGGACTTTTGGGATTCCCCAGTCAACAGGAGTATGCGCTTATCCAGACCGCCGAGGATAGTGGATTTTACTGGCTTCAGGCCGTCGATCGGCCCGAACTGGCCTTTGTGGTCTGTGATCCACGCATGTTTGTCCCCGATTATGTTGTCCCTGTGAAAATGGACGAACTGGGACAGATTGGTCTGGAAGATCCGTCGGCCGCCCAAGTGTTCACCATTGTAAACAAGGTGGACAACATGCTGACCGGAAACCTGCAGGGGCCCCTGGTTATCAATGTGGAAACCCGCGAAGGCAAACAGCTGGTCCTCTCGGATCGCCGTTATGCCACGCGGCATCCTTTGATGAATCTTAACCAGTCCCAGGCCGCGGTCAGTAAAACCGCATAAGATTTTCAGTGTGGCCGGAATTTATAGGGCTTGTAGGATTATTTATTTGTCCCGTCTTGCCCGCGGGGAATATCATAGATAAAGGCCATTCTGAAAATCGCTATCGGCTGCTTGGCCGGCGGGGTTGAGAGGAGATGATTTGCCGATCTTTCTCTTCGAGTGTCCGAATTGTACGGGCTTACCTGATCTTCGGTTAAGCAGGGAATTTTTTGAGCATCGGCATGGCCTAGGAAGGAGCCGAGGATGTTGGTGCTATCCAGACAGCGCGATCAGACAATCATGATCGGGGATGATATTGAGATCACGGTTGTCGATATTCGCGGTGACAAAGTGCGTTTGGGGATCAATGCGCCTCCACAGATCCCCGTACATCGAAAAGAAGTCTATGAGGCGATTAAACGGGAAAATCGTGAAGCTTCCGGAATCAAACCCGAGGACATCGCTAACGTAGCTGGCGCCCCGGATTCTGAAAGTAAAACCTAGGGCACAGTGCCCGCGAACGGTTCTTCTCCGGTAGGACCCGTCGTGGATCAGTCCGTCACGATGACGGATGTATAGCCAATACTCAATCAAGGAGGATTGCAATGGCTAGAATTAACACAAATGTACCGGCCATAATTGCTCAACGCACCTTACGCCAGAATCAGAATGATCTCAATGTGTCGTTAGAGCGCTTATCCAGCGGTTTACGCATTAATCGCGGGGCCGATGATCCGGCCGGTCTAATCAATTCGGAACATCTGCGATCGGAAATCGCAGGCGTTAAAAAAGCTATCGATAACTCAAATCGGGCCAGCAACATCATTGCCACTGCCGAGGGCGCCCTCAATGAAGTGGCTTCGTTGTTGATTGATGTCCAGGGCCTGGTGGTTGAAAGTGCTAACGATGGGGCGATGTCTCAAGATGAGATCGAGGCAAATCAATTGCAGATCGATTCAGCCATCGAATCCATCACACGAATCGCCAATACCGCCACCTTTGCCGGACGCAAGCTGCTCGACGGTTCACTCGACTACGTGACCAGTGGTGTTAGTGAAGACGCCATTGCCACGTTGCAAGTGCATGGCGTGCAATTCGGTACACGCGAATATGTCCCGGTGGAAATGGAAGTGACCACCTCCGCACAAAAGGCACAGCTGCAATTCCGCAATAGCCAGATTACCCAAGATATATCCATTGAGGTACGCGGGAACAAAGGTACGACTGCCTTGAACCTGGTGGCTGGAACCAGCGTGGAATCCGTGCTTTCCGCTATTAATGCCAATAGTGAATCCAGTGGCGTGGAAGCTATTTATATCAACGATACCAACCACGCTAGTGGTGTTGCCTTTGTTTCTGAAGAGTACGGCTCAGACCAGATGGTACAGATCAGCGAGTTGTCCGGAAGTGGATCCTTCGAAACAACCGATGAGGATGGCGGCCAGGTTAATACAGATTATGGACAGGATGCCGTTGCCACTATTAACGGGTCCCGAGCTGTCGGTCGAGGTTTGGAAGTAAATCTCAACACCAGCACTTTGGATTTGTCCATTACCTTGG
>CAZMVS010000029.1:0-8385 GCA_964569525.1 uncultured Planctomycetales bacterium | reverse complement strand
ACCTGCGGGTGCTTTTCAATCTTGTTGAAGAGGTCGAATCTCCCGCCGGACAGGGCAGAGGCTATTTCGCCTGGGGCCAGACGGATGGAGACGTGACCTACTATAACGACGGCACCTGGATCACCGCCGATGCCACTGGTGGCGGGCGATGGGGCTACCTTTCCAGTGGCTGGGGCGGAACAACTTACATGACGCCCATTGACTGTGCCACATCAGTCTCAGGTTCAGCCACGGGCAGCAACGGCAGCCGCACGGTCACCTGGACCTTCCGCGCAAAACCCGCCTGGGCAGACAATCCGCTGGTCAACGACGCCGACGCCTATACCCGGGACAACGCCACAGTATCAGGCTGGCAGGAAAACCCGGAAGAATTCGACGTAGTGGGTTCATCATGCACAACTTACTCCACCGTTCCCCAGGCACCGATTGTATCCTCGGTGACCGACACCTCGGCGGACGTAGCCATCAACCCGATCGACTCCAGCACGGATCTTTTCGCAATTCGAGTATCCGACGGCAATGACGCCAAGTATGTCCAGGCGGACGGCACGCTCGGCCTGTGGGCAATCTTCCGCACCAGGGCTCAATGGGGAACAATTACCGTAACGGGCCTTGAGTCAAACACATCTTATGATTTCGCCGCCCGTTCATACTCCAATACCGCGGGTATATGCCCCTCCGCATTCGGCTCGGCCACCGGTGTAATAACGGAAGCAGTTATCGAACACACGATTGACTTGTCCGCAACCGGAAAGACCATCAGTCGTGGCGTATATGGCAGCCCTACGCGTCTTGACTATTTCCCGGATTACGTACCCATATGGAATAAAGTGTGGGATATTCTGCCCAACACAACGGTTCGTGGTCTTGAAGGGGGAACATACAACTGGAAGGATTTGAGCGGCCAGGCCGTGGGACACAGCGGCGATCCCGGCCCGGAAATACCGACCACCCTTGATTGGATGCGGTTGGTGCGCGACCACAATTCAATGCCGTTGGTGCAAATCGACCTGCGTGGCATCGGGCCTTTGGAATCATCCGGTTGGTGCACCTTCTACTTCTCGGATACGAGCCTTGAAACGGTCCGCCAGCTTGCGGCAGACTGGGTGCGCTACACTAATTTCATTTTGCCTACCTACCGCCAGGGCGACACACTTTCACCATCCGACCAGGCGATTCTGGATAGTATTGAATGGAACGGCAAGCCTACGCTGTTGGCACCGGATGAAGCTTCAACGCCGAAGGCGACCTACTTTGAAATCGACAACGAACCCGAAATAGCCCAGCCCATTTGTACACCAGGGGTTGAACTGGTCAAACCGAGCCCTTCCGAATACACCAGCCGATACAAAGAGATCACCACGGCAATGCTGGCCGTTGATCCCACGATCAAGGTCGGGCCGTGCATTACAGTAGCGACGGACGGCAATAATGAATATCTATCGGCCTTGCTGTCAGATCCGAATGCGCAAGTGGATTTTATTAGCTATCACCCTTATGGACCGCTTTATTACAAGGCCCAGATGTACGGAGATACGGAAGCGACAGCCGAGATGGGATTGCAAACGATCCGGCAATGGCAAACCGATGCCCGCGACGGCATTCGCAGCGCCATCACTGCGAGCGGACGAAATCCGGACGCGATCGAACTGTTTGCCAGTGAATGGAATGCCAGCCACTGGCGGTGGGAAGGTTCTTACCAAACTCGACGCGTATCACACGCCCTTGGCGTCGCCGAGACTATCTGGACTTTCAGCGACCTCGGGTTAAGCGGTGCCTGTTACTGGAGTTTTCCTGTCTGCTCCGATGGAACGGAGCCGCCGGGCTACAAAGTATTTGAAGCGTTTCACCAATATTACGGAACCACTCTGATTGATAAATTTACCGATGAACCCAAACTCCACTTCTATCTCACCCGGAATGAAGCTAACGACAAAGCATTCGTCTGGATAATGAATTTCTCTAAGGATTCCGACAAGACACTTTCGCTGAGTTTCCCGGAGCACATCATGGAAAGTATCCAGGTTGTTCGACTGGCCAATGTCAATGGCGAAACTCACCTGTTCGACAGGAACGATCCACCCGTCACCGAGGATCCGCTCGTCGATTGGGTCGCGCAATCTCCGCCACAGCAGCAGGGAACGAACTATCAACTCACCCTGCCGCATTCCACTGTTACGGTGATCGAGTTCCAGTACAGACGGGCCGCCAACGGTGATTTCGACCTGGATGACGATGTGGACTTGGAGGATTTCGGCGTCATGCAACGCTGCTTATCCGGCTCATCTGTCGCGCAAAACGACCCCGAATGTCAACCGGCAGACTTCAATGGCGACACCGACGTGGACAACGAGGACCTTAACACCTTCATCAACTGCTTCAGCGGAGCGAACGTCTTACCGCCTTCCGGCTGCTTTGACTAAGCAAGACGCCACTTTTTGTAACCGACGCCTCCCCCGGCAGAAGATAAATCGACATCAACGAATCCTATCAGCCGATCTTTCCGCTTCCCGATCACACCACCGAGTTCACCATGGCCTCCCGTCCTGTCTGCCGGTAAGATCAATAGTGAGCCTCCACCCTGCTCGTCGCCCTGCTGACCGCAAAATGGATCAACGACAAACGAGTGCGCTAATCATAAAAGAGGCATGAATCAAAGTAGAAGCAAGTATTATCGAGAACCGACGCCATAATGATCAACAATAGGCTACAAACCGAATTCAAACGCGACGTGCTTCAGCCGTTAGCCGGTATTCGCCGCCACCTGCGCGGTTACCTGCTCCTGCAGGGCTTGGCTGTCGTCTGTCCTTTATTACTGTTAGCCGCGATGATCAGTCTTGGCATCGACTATACCTTTCACTTAAACCGCGATATGCGTGCCGTACAATTGCTCATCCTTCTCGCCCTCGCCGGTTACTTTCTTTACCGCTTTTGCATTCAGCCATTGCTTATCCCAATGAATAATACCGATCTGGCCCGACTGGTCGAACACAAACATCCCCACTTGCAAAGCCGACTACTCAGCGCGGTGGCCTTTACCGATCCCCATGCCGAACCTGCCGACAGCCGTTGCTCAACATCCTTAGTTGAAACCGTCCTTCGTCAAGCTGCTACACAGGCCCGCGAACTTCCCTGGCCAACCATACTGCCCCGGCGGAAACCAAAACAATACGCTTTGGTCATAGCCGCCGGCCTTCTCGCCGCTTTTTTTCCCGTACTCTTAATCCCTACAACAATGAACCTCTGGTTCCGGCGCAATATCCTGCTTGCAGACACCGCCTGGCCGCAAATAAACGCATTAACCGTCGAAGGCCTGCAAAACAACCGCTTACTCGTCGCTCGCAATGATGACCTGCAAATCGCCGCTCGCGTGGTCGAAAACTTCGAACCACCCCGGCAAGTCTATATCACGTACACCGTCGCCGGCGACACCCAACAAACCGCCCAAATGCCCCGCCGCGAAGGTCAACCCGTTCGCTTCACCCACATCTTCGAAAACCTCAAGGACAATCTCAAATGCCGCATCACCGGCGGCGATGCCGACACCGGCTGGTTTACCGTGCAGGTCATCGATCGCCCTCGTATCCGTACTCTCACCCTAAACATCAACCCACCCACTTACACCAACTTGGAAAACTACGCCCTCCCCAATGCACAAACCGTCGCCGAAGTCCCCGCCGGCAGCCATGTGATATTTAAAATCAAAACTAATAAACCCGTCGCTCAAGCCGAACTTATCCGCCGCATTAACAACGAAGACCAAAACCTTGGCCCCGCCGATCTTATCGACCTGCAAACCATAACCGCTAACGACCAACCCTCACAAACCGCTGATTACTATCTGTACTTGACCGATCAATACCGCTTTGCCAACATCGACGGCCCGGTCCCCCCCGTCATCATGACCGCCCGCTTGCTCGAAGACCAACCACCGCAGATCAAACTTACCGCGGAAGGCGCCGGGGACATCATCACTCCCCAGGCCGTGTTACCTCTGGAAATAGAAATAACCGACACCTTCGGCCTCGGCGCCGCCGATCTCGTGTACGAAATTACCGACAAGCAAAAACAACAACAATTTGAATCACTGAAAGATTTAACCCCCGGCATCAAGAACTTCGAGCATGTCCAATACTGGTCCGCCGACAAACACCAATTGAAAACAGGACAACAACTGCGACTCCTCATCCGGGCTACAGATCAGGATAATATCAACGGCCCCAACGTCGGCCGCTCCAGCTCGCTCAACTTCCGGGTGGTCAGTAAGGAGGAACTGCTCTCCGAACTCAACCGCCGCGAACAGGAATACCGCCGCGATTTCGAACGCCTTACCCGTATGCAGGAAGACCTTTTCAGCGGATTGCTCAGCCTGTTCAGTCAAGCCGATGAACAAGATCAATCCACCGAAGCACAAATCCGCCGGCTGCGTGAACTGACCCGTCGCCAACGGGATTACGCCGGCCGCGTGCGCTCCATACAAGGCCAGTTCCAACGCCTGCTGACCGAAATGCGCATCAACCGGCTGGCCGACGCCCCGGTTGAACGCCGTCTGACCGAAAACATCATTACGCCCCTCGGCCACCTTTGCGACAATCAATTGGCCGAAGCCCAAAAACAACTGGAACAGCTCACCGCTCCGGCCGCAGCCGAACAACGCCGCCTCGCCCGCCAAACCCAACAAGCGCTTCTCGGCGAAATGAATCGTATCCTGGAGCATATGTTAAAATTAGAAGGATTCCAGGAAGCGGTGATCCTTCTTCGCGACGTAATCCAGTTGCAGCAGGAATTGAACAAGGAAACGGAACAGAAAATAGAACAAGAAATTTTCGGGATCCCGACCCAGCCGGAATCGTCTAAACAATAAAACGATGATGTTGACACCTTTGTCATGAGATAAGCCCTATGCCGTTTTTGAAAACAAAACTCGATTGTTTCCTCGCATTCCGACGGCTTGTTCTATTGATCGTCTTTTGCGCCGCCACATTGTCTGCTCGTGCACAAAACGCATCATCGGATAACCCCGATCAGGAACCGTTGGCCACCAAGCAGCAGATTGTGCGTAATCGCATGTCCCAACTTGAGGATCGCATGTATCGATTGGCGGAAAAGCTGGCTGAGTCGGATCCCCGCCAGGCGGAAAACCTCATCCAGTCCCTTCGTCAGGCCCGCGAGCTGCTTCTTCGTCGCCGCATGGAACAGACTATCGACCTGCTGAAAGAAAAACAGTACACTGACGCCGCCGATGAGCAGGAAACCATCCGCGACGGTCTGGAGAACATCCTGCGAACCCTGCTTGCAGATCCAAAATACAATCAACAACTCGAAGCCCAGATCGAACAATGGGAAAAGTTTCTTTCCACTTTGCAACGACTCGCCACCGAGCAAAAGCAATTACAAGCCAATACCGCCGCCGATTCGGAAAGCAGGAAGCTGTTGGCGAATCTCAAGTCCGCCCTCGCCAGAACTAATGAGCTACAAAGCCGCCAGGATCAGCAGATCAAACAAAGTGCCGCTGACGACGCCGCCGAGCAATCCGGCAAACTCGCCGATGATCAACAAAAGCTGCACGAAGATACGCAAATCCTCGGCGAGGATATCAAGGAACTCGCCCGCTCCCCTGAAAAACAGCAGAAACAACTTTCCGCTAACCTCGACAAGGCCAGTCAGCAAGCTGGCAATGCCTGCAAATGTATGCGTCAGGCCGCCGGGCAATTGCGACAAGGCCAACCCCGACAGGCCGGCAAACCACAACGCGAAGCCGCCGACGCGCTAAAGCAAATGGCGGACAACCTGCAAAAACAAATCGAAAAGCTCGCCGAGCAAATGCAACTGCCCACAAGCGCGAAGCAACAACAGGAACTGCAAAAGCGTACCGCACAATTAGCCGAGCAGATGCAAAATCCTTCTTCCGAGCAATCCAATGCCAAACCCGCCCCGGGTGCGGGACAAGTACAACAAGCCGGCCAATCCATGCAAAACGCCTCCGACGCCTTGAACGAACAATATCCCCGCGAAGCGGAACTCGATCAGCAACAGGCCCTTCAACAGCTCCAAAAGGCTCAACAGCAATTGCAAAATGCTATCGATCAGAAGCGTCAACAACAGATGCAAACCCTGCTCCGCGAATTGACCGACAAACTGGAAATCATGCTCGCCGAACAACAAGGCATTAACCAGACCAGCCAACAACTCGCGAATAAGAAACAGGACACCTGGACGCGGGAGGACTCCTTGCAGTTAGCGGAACTCAGCAAACTGGAAAAGGATCAACTCCCTCGGGCCGACGAAGTCCTGCAATTGCTTACAAAAGATCAGACCACGGTTATCTTTCCTCAAATCATGCAGCAGGTTCGCGAGGACATGGTTGCGGTGGCTCAACGACTCAGGGACAAACAAATCGGCCTGCTGACTTTACAAATCGAAGCGGACATCGAGGCCGGCTTACAACAACTATTGGATACGCTGAAACGCAAATCACCCTCGTCATCTGAACAACAGGACAGCGGCCAAGGCCAACAGATGAAAGGCAAGCAGAAAAGGCCCATGCTCATTCCGCCCGCAGAAGAGCTGAAACTGCTTCGGGCCGGCCAACAACGCATCAATCAACAAACTCAACGATTGGAAGCCCGTTTTGAACAACAAGATAATTTGACCGCACAAGAGCAGCAGGCCCGCGGGCGGTTATCCAAACGGCAGGCGGAACTCGGCCGATCTGCCAAAAAGTTATTGGAGAATTTCTCAAGACGATGAAACAGAAATAATCCACAAGAACGTATTTTTAGGCGAGAAGATAAGTATTCGAAAAAGAGCATTCTCATGTATGAAGTATTTGCAATCATCTTAATGATCTTATCCACCGGTGGACCATCGCCGTCGGCCCCTGAACAGTTCGCTGCTACAGAAAAGCTTGTGAACCAAATTACTGCCCCCACCATCGATGTCCCCACCTCGCAACCATCGGCTGACGGCGATCTTGGGCAGGTAAGTGAATTAATGTCGCAAGTTGCCGACGAATTGGCGGTTGAAACACCATATTCTCCTATTACTAAAAAGCAAAACCGGATCGTTGCGTTACTGGACAAGTTGATTGAAGAAGCGGAGAAACAACAGCAAAAACCCTGTTGCAAATCGCCGCAGAAGGCCGCCGCCGGGAAAACACAGATGTCGCCCAGCGGACAGGCCAACGTACCTTCGCAAACGCCCATGGGTGATTCGTATCTGCCGGGCGGAACCGGCGAAGCGGGACAGCAACAGGAGGCGGAAGAAGCCCGGCCCGGGGAGGTGTGGGGCAACATGCCGCCGCGTGAACGGAAAAAGATTCTACAATCGTTGCAGCAAAGTTTCCCCGCCCGGTATCGCCAATTGATCGAACAGTATTACACCCAACTGGGCAAAGAATAGCCGAAGATTGATGATCATTTTTAACTGGCTTCATGAAGCAATGAATATGAAACTCAGCATGATGAAAACCTGGCAACATACGATCCGCCTTTTGGTATTTATTATTTGTCTTTCAAGGGCCGGCCTAATCTGTCCCGCCGCCGAGAGTCAACCTGCTTCTTCTCAACCTGCCATAACCAACGATATCAAAGTCCAGGCAGTACTTCTTGATGGACAAAACATTACTGGTGCATGGATCAGTGCATCCGCGGCAGAGATCGAAGTAAAAATTGACAACCGGTCGCAAACGATTTCCATCAATAAGCTGCTTTCCATTACTTTCAAGCATAGGCAAACTACTACTCCTACAACTCGGCCGACCGGTGCTCAGGTTTTTCTGGCGGATGGAAGCAAGCTGCGGGGACATTTGGTGGACGGCAATGACGGAGCGATTATTTTGCGGCATCCCATTGTTGGTCGAAGGAAGATCGAGTTCGAGCAACTTTTGGGTTTGCGGCTGGCGACAAAGGAGAACGGCGATATAGAGAAAGCATTTCAACAAGTGCTTTCTAATCCGGCGGAAACGAAGGATACGCTTTTCCTGTTGCGGGACGGGAAATTGAATAAGGTACAGGGCCTTGTCAAATCCCTCGGGCCGGTGGGTGGAACTTTCAAATGGCGGGAGCGAAGCGTCCGGCTGCAAACAGACAAGGTATATGGCATTGTTTTCGCGGCCGGCGTGTCGGGAACGAAGCAGCCGACCTGTCGATGCACACTGGTCAATGGGGACGAACTGGGAGGCGAACTGCAATGCGGCGATGCCCAAAGCCTGTATTTTCAACCGACTGTGGGGATGAAAGTGGAATTGTCTTTGAATAAAGTATCGACTCTTCATCTGGACAGCGGCAAAGTGGTCTTTTTGAGCGAACTTGAGCCGGTGAATTACGAGTTCGTGCCGTTCGGGGCAACCCGCTGGCCTTACCGGATGAACCATTCGGTAAGCAA
>CAZMVS010000028.1:0-20699 GCA_964569525.1 uncultured Planctomycetales bacterium | reverse complement strand
CGGCACCTACGAGCTGACCCTGTACGCCTCTGCCGATTCCAGCAACATCCTCGATGGCGACTTCGATCCGGATGCTGCCACCCCTGGCGACTTCGCTTCACCGGTCAATGGTGTGGTAGTTGATTCGATTGTGTTTGAATGGGTCCCGGGAGGTAATGAACCCCCACCGGTTGTTGCGACCATGGAGTCTGTTAAGACTCACGGCTCTTGTGGCGACTGGGGATTCGACATGTTGGCTGGTACCAAGACCGATTCGCGTTACTGGGGTACCTCTACCAATGATAACGTCGTCATTACTTTCGACGATGGTGCCGGAACCCCGGTCAACGTGGCCGCCGCCGATGGCAGTCTCGATGTTACCGTCGAACCGGACACCAGCGGTGAGATTGTGATGAATCAGGGCTCCGGTTCCGCAAGTATATCCGGGGATACAATAACTGTTAGCACAAGTGGCATAACTAATGCTACTTGCCTGACAGTCACCGTGCAGAATATCGCCAATGCGGCGGATTCCAATGCAGTTATGACCAGTGCAGAAACAGGCAGAATTGCTTGTCTGGCTGCTGACGCCTACGAAGACCACGCAATTACAGCAACGGACCTTGCCTATATAAAGTATTTCAGTGGGCAGCCGGTGACGGATTACATAACGGCAAGGTGTGACGTTTATTGTGATGGAGTAGTCGGTTCTACAGACATCGCCTACGCGAAGTACTTTTCCGGTACGTCGGCCAGTTGTCCGTAAGTCGTTAATCAATTCGGCTCGTCCGGGTCCGGTCCGAAGGGGCCGGATCCGGCAGCCGATTCAATTCAAGGAAGAATCTAGCGTAAATCATGCACTTCTTGTGATGTGAATATTATTCTTAGCAATGTGTACGATCCTTTTACAGGTCGATAGATTCCAAAGGGGAATTCCTAAGCACATGTCTTGGTGCAAATATAAGTTATAACGAGATTGCTGTTATCAGTTCATTCTTCGTCGACTGACAAAGCGTAACATAACCAGGGCCATGAGGCCGACGGCGAGCATTTGGCCTGCGCCGTTGCCGCAAATGGGGGGCAGGACGATTTCCTGGGAATCGTCATCGGCTTCGTTATCTGAATCCTGATCGTCGGAGCCTCGTTCCTGCGGATCTTCCGATTCGTTGTCTTCGCCAAAATCTTCGTCGCAAACGTTTCCGATGCCGTCGTCGTCTTCGTCGGCTTGGTCGGTATTGGCGACCTGTGGGCAATTATCGCAGGCATCACCGATGCCGTCGTTGTCACTATCAATTTGATTAACGTTGACGGTTTGGGGGCAATTATCGCAACCGTCCGGATGGTGGTCGCCGTCGCTGTCGGTGCGGTCATCATAGCCGGGACATATATCGCAAACATCGCCGACGTCGTCGAGGTCAGTATCCACCTGTTGGGGATTAGACATACCCGGGCAATTATCGACGCAATCGACGACTTCGTCTTCATCCATATCGACGTCCGCCTGGTTGCAGCCGCACACGCCGGGATTGACCTTGTTGGCATCATTAGGGCATAAGTCGCAGGCATCGCCCACGCCGTCAGTGTCTTTGTCCATCTGGGAGGTGTTGATCACGCCGGGGCAGTTGTCACAGGCATTGCCGATTTTATCCCCGTCATCGTCGGCCTGATCGGGGTTGGAGATGTGGGGGCAGTTATCTTCCAAATCAGCAATTTCATCGCCGTCGAGATCGGGGAGTTCATCGTCGTTGTCGGAGTCGTCTTCGTCCGAACCGTTGTTGCTATCGTCGCAGGCGTTGCCAATACCGTCTCCGTCGTCGTCCAACTGGTTAGGGTTATAAACGAAGGGGCAATTGTCGCAGGCGTCGCCGATGAAATCGCCGTCGTAGTCAAGTTGATTGGCGTTGGGCAGGTCGGGGCAGTTATCACAGGCGTCGGCCCGGCCGTCGCCGTCGGTATCCTCTTGTGAACGGTTGGGGACATAGGGGCAGGTATCGCAGCCATCAGCCACCGTGTCGCCGTCGGAATCTTTATTGTCGTCATAGCCCGGGCAGCGGTCGCACACATCGCCGAAACCATCATTATCGCTGTCGGCCTGGTCGGGATTGTAGTCGGAGGGGCAGTTATCGATAAGGCTGTCGATACCGTCTTCATCCTCGTCCGTTTGCGTGGGGAATTGTTCGGCGAAGAATGCGTTGCGGTAATATTCGGCGGCTGGTTTTAAGGTGTAATCGTAGCGCCACAGGCCGAAATAATCTTCGAAAGTGTGGCTGGGATTGTCACCGTATTGGTCGGCGTCCATGGCCATCCACACAAGACCGCCGGCGATATCGTATTCGACAAAGGCAGAAAGCTGATCCTGGTACACTTCAAGCTGATATTCCTCGTTATAAAGATAAATATATTGGCCATCACGTTCGCAAGGGTAAGGATGTGAAGGCCAGCCCCATTCTTCGACGAGAATGGGTTTGGGATTGTCGCCCATAAGGTTTTGGGTATCGGTAATCTCCTGGTGGATAGGCCAATCGTAGGAATGAAAGATAGCCACGTCGAAGGCGTCGATGACGTCGGGGAGGTTTTCCCACCAGCGCATGCCGGCGGAGACGGGGTGGTTGGGATCGACGTCGCGGACAGCGTTGGCCATGCGACGAAGCCAACTGGCGATCTGATTTCGCTTGTCGGGATTGCAATCCCATTTGCCAACGGAACACCAACCGAAATTGGCGGGATGATCGGGTTCGTTTTTTACGTCCCACATCAATACGTAAGGGCTGTTTTTAAAACGGTTGACGATTTTGTACATGTAGGCCACGTGGTCCGAGTAGCGGTCGGTGCCGCTTTCGGCAAAGCTGGTTTCCCAATCAAAAAGAGTGATAACGCAACGGATTCCCTTTTCGCCGAAAAGGTTCACAAGGTCTTCCAGCATGCGCAGACGGCTTTCGGGGACATCGGGGCCGTTCCATCCGCCGTTACGATAGGGGACGAGGATACGAACGGCGTTCAGGCCGAAATTGTCCATCATGCGTGCTTCGGTCTTGATCTGGGTCCAGTCCCATTCGTTCCATAAGTATGCCCACATGTGATCGCGGGGATAGTAGTTGGCTCCCTTGATCTTGAAGATCTTTCCGTTGAGGACGAACTGATCGCCTTCAGTCTGAACGAAATAGCTTTGTGCCCGGGCGATGCCGGTGGCGGCAACAAAGATGAACAGTGCAACGAGCGTGGCAATCAAACATGAATTGGATGAACAGTGATGATTATGGTTTTGGAAGTACACGTGCCCCCCTCCTTCGAGGAAGAAGAAGTAAAAAACTCCGGTAGGACGACTAATACTTATGATTATACCGAAGAGGTATAGCAACGTCACGATCCAAATTACGTAGCAAAGCGAAAGGAGGGGAAATGTGCAAATATCGGTCTCGTAAAAGGTCGGAAAGGCGGGCAGCTCGTGGTTATCGGGCATAAGAACAGGCTGCCGAAGTGGTTTCAGAGATTAAGGAAGGTGCGGGGGAAAGGGAAAACGGTTGATTTTCGTGCACGACGAATCAGGGAATAATAAGTAATAATTGATATCGTTTCAGGAACGAGGTTGCCGGGGGAAACGTTGACGGTTAGGAGAATGGCGGGGCATGCAGTACAATATGGTGGGTTTAGAAAAAAGATCGGTGTTTATTGAGGTATTGCAGAGCGATGAGCAATCCATTTTGCAGCATTCCCGAAGCAATTGAGGATTTGAAGGTTGGCAAGTTCGTGGTTCTGGTGGACGATCCGCACCGGGAGAACGAAGGAGACCTGATTTGCGCGGCGGAGTTGGTCACGCCGGAAATGGTTAATTTCATGCTGAAAGAGGCCCGGGGGGTGTTGTGCGTATCCCTGCCGCGGGGCCGCTGTCACGCCCTGAACTTACAGCCGCAGACCACGGAAAATACAGCCAATTTGGGGACGGCGTTTACAGTAACAGTTGACGCCAACGCACGGTATGGGGTCACCACTGGGGTATCGGCAGCGGACCGGGCACGGACGATCCGGATGTTGGCGGATCCGAAGTCAACGTCAGAGGATTTCAATCGGCCGGGGCATGTGAACCCGCTAATGGCCAGTGACGGCGGGGTATTGGTGCGGGCCGGCCAGACGGAAGGGACAGTGGACCTGCTGCGACTGGCGGGATTGTGCCCTACGGGAGTGTTGATCGAGATCATGAATGAAGACGGGTCGATGGCCCGGGTGCCGGAGCTGAAGAAATTTTGCGAGCAGCACGGGATCAAGATGTGCACCATTGCGGACCTGATTGAGTATCGACTGCAAGGTGAGACTTTGGTGGAGCGGGTGCAGAGTATTCCGCTGCCCACGGAGTTTGGCGAGTTTACGCTGCACGCGTACAAATCGATGGTAGAGCCGGACCTTCACTTAGCGCTTTGTCATGGGGGCATCGGCGAACGGGATAAGAAAGGGAAAGTGATTCCCTGTGATGAGCCGACGCTGGTGCGGGTACATTCGGAATGTCTGACGGGGGACTTGTTTCATTCATTGCGATGTGATTGCGGGGAGCAGTTGCAAAAGGCGATGCAGATGGTGGTCAAGGAAGGCAGAGGAGCGGTTATTTATCTGCGGCAGGAGGGCCGGGGAATCGGTCTGCATAACAAGTTGAAGGCTTACGAGTTGCAGGACCAGGGGCTGGACACGGTAGAAGCCAACGAGGAGTTGGGTTTTCCGGCGGACAAACGGGATTACGGCATCGGGGCGCAGATTCTTCGTGACCTGGGCTTGAGCAAGTTGCGTATTCTGACAAACAATCCGAAGAAGGTCAGCCGACTTGAAGTGTACGGTATCGAGATCGTGGAGCAGGTGCCGATTCAGATTCCGGCCAACGAGATCAACCTCAAATACCTGCAGGCGAAGAAGCTGAAGATGGGGCATCTGCTGGATAACGTATGATTGACAGATGCAAGAAATGGCAGGCGTCTGTATTATTAGTATTACTGTTTTTTGGGATCGGCGTAACAAGCTCGTATCATTCCTGGCAAGAGGCACGACCACCCTCCCTGTTCGCAGAGAGTGGTATGTGTTTTGCGATTCAGTCATCGGATTGAGCATTCAGAGAAATGGACAAACAGATTGCCCGCATAATAGATGCGAATTTCAACCGGGCGCGAGAAGCGTTACGAGTAATGGAGGATTATGCGCGCTTTGTGTTGAATGACGGGGGAGGCAGTGAAAGGATCAAGACGCTACGGCACGAATTGGCCGGGGTGATCCGCAGATTGCCGATGAGCGAATTGCTGGCGGCGCGAGACACACCCGGTGACGTGGGCACCGGTATTTCTTCGGAAACGGAGCGAACGCGGAGCAGTGCGGAAGAGGTTTTCACGGCGGCGGCAAAGCGGCTGCCGGAAGCGCTGCGCACGCTGGAGGAATATGGCAAGCTAATCGATGCGTCCGTGGCGGCGGGTTTGGAACAATTGCGATATCGCAGCTATGAATTGGAGCAAAGCCTGGTGATGCGAGGGGCGCGACGAGGATCTTTCGGACAAGTACAGTTGTATGTATTGATCACTGAAAGGCTGTGTCGGAAGGATTGGCTTACCACGGCCAAAGAGGCCATCGAGGGCGGGGCAGGCTGTTTGCAATTGCGTGAAAAAACGTTGGCGGACGGGGAATTATTGAAGCGTGCCCGGCAATTGGCGGATTTATGTCGGGCGAAAAACGCCCTTTCGATTATCAATGATCGGCCGGACATTGCGGCC
The DNA here is from genome assembly GCA_964569525.1 of uncultured Planctomycetales bacterium. Taxonomy (GTDB): domain Bacteria; phylum Planctomycetota; class Phycisphaerae; order UBA1845; family PWPN01; genus JAAYCU01. Next base: position 14,979 of record CAZMVS010000028.1, on the reverse strand, counting down.
TTAAGCGGGGCTGACGGGGTGCACCTGGGACAGGAGGACCTTTCCCCGGCAGAGGTCAGGCGGATAGTCGGGCCGGCGCGTTTGATCGGGATCAGTACACACACCGTGGAGCAACTCAGGGCAGCTTTGGAGGCGGACGTGGACTATATTGCCGTCGGACCGATGTTCAGCTCTGAGACCAAACCGGGATTGGAAATTGCCGATCCGGCCTTGCTGGAGACCGCCCTTTCGAAGACGAACCTGCCGGTGGTAGCCATCGGGGGCATAGACGGGAAGAATGCGGATGTACTTCGCCGGCACGGGGCTGGGTGTATTTGCGTATGTTCTGCGGTGATCCAAGCGGAGGATATCAGGGCGGCGGCAAGGCGTTTGAGCACAGGGTAGGCGCATAGCGCGCCATGAAAATTGTGACGTGGTGTCCGGGTGGCTGACAGGCAGTTATTCAACGTGACCGGTTGGACGAGAATCAGCAGGTGCGGCCATGGGATTCAGTTGGCAGGAACTGGATAACATACGTTCGGAGAAGGGGTGGGATCTGCCCATTCCGCCGATATGCGAGCGTTGCGGATACAACATGCTCGGCCAGAAGATTCCGCAATGTCCGCAATGCGGTGCCACTTATTCATGGAAGCAACTTCGCCGAGAGGCCCGTCAGAAATGGATCAAGGCCAACAGACTTAAACATGCTCACAAAGACACGGTGGCGGGTTTAATCTGCGGGTTAAGCGGTATCGGGCTGGTAGTGATACCGAGGTTTTACGGCTGGGAAATAGCGGCGGCGGTGGGGGAGATTCTGGCGCTTTGCCTGGGCTTGTTGGCCGTGGTGTTGGGATACCAGGTTTTGAGCGCGCGTAGTTTGCCCTTGGAGTTTGTTCCAGGTATGCAAGCCAGGCGGCCTCCACTTTTTCCAGGGTTGGTCTGTATATGTTGCGGAATGCTTTCCATTGTTCTCGGCCTGGTTTTTTGAATTACAGCGTTTTGGTCTTGTGCCGGGAAACGGTTAGAATTGGCTGACGTGGTACTTGAAACTTAAACAAAGAATTTATGTATCGTTTATTTGCCATAGTAGTTTTTCTTTTCTGGTTGGCCTCGATGGGGGCCTTGTTCATGCGGGACGTCTGGCCGGCATGGACGGCCCAGGATCCCCCTTCGATGGCCCCCGGCAGTATGCAAGCCGATATTCCAAAGCAAACCCAATTGGGGATTTTCGATAAAGAAGGGAATCGGTTGGGGACCGCGTGGAGCGAAATCAACAAGACCAAGATGGAAACGTCCATCAGCAGTACGGTGGTCACGCGAAACACAAAAATGATCCCATCCCTTTTGGTGGTCATGAAAACCGTTTTTGACAGCGAGGGGCGTCTGGACCGTTTCCGGCTTGATATAAAGGGTATCCCCCAGATGAACATTTTTGCGGAGGGTGAGCGGCGAGGCATTTATTTTCCCTGCCGATTCCAGGTCGGGCTCATTCGGCGGCAAATGAACCTGGAGCAGTCGGCCAATCGGATGATGGGCGAGTCGTTTCAGCCTTTTGCTTACCTGCCCAATCTGGAAGTGGGACAAGCGTGGCGGATGCAGATGCTGGATCCGTTATCGGCGGTGATGAGCAGGCAGGCCCGGCTATCACCACTGGTAGTGCGAGTCACGGGAAAGGAAGTGATTGACCACGAGGGTGAAAAGGTGGAGTGTTTTGTGCTGAAGTCTTCACCGCCGCGTATTCAGGCCTGGGTCAACAATCGTGGTTTAATTATCAAACAGAAAACGCAGCTTCCGGTGATCGGCACGCTGGTGTTGAAACACGAAAGTTACGATGAGGCCGCCCGGGAACAGGCCCGGAAAGATATCAAATAAAACTATTTTGAAACAGAGAGTATTTATGGCCAAGGCGATTGCGATACAGGACGTAACCAAACGATACGATGACTTTGCGGCGGTGGATCGTTTGAGCCTGGAGGTGGAGGAAGGCGAGTTGTTCGCTTTTCTCGGGCCGAACGGCGCAGGCAAAACAACTACCATCAAGATGCTGGTAGGTTTGTTGCTACCGGATGAAGGGCGGATTCACGTTTGCGGGCATCCCATGGGGCAGGACAGCAGACAAGCCAAGGCTCGTATTGCATACGTTCCTGATCAACCTTTTCTTTATGAGAAGCTCACCGGCAGGGAATTTCTTGACTTCGTAGGCCAGATGTACGGGCTTGACGAGGCGGAGCGTGAACGTCGGATACAGCAATTGACGAAGCGTTTGGATACGGACGATTTTCTGGACCAGTTAACGGAGAGTTATTCCCACGGGATGAAACAACGGGTGGTTTTGTGTGCCGCCCTTTTGCACGAGCCGGCCTTGCTGGTCATTGATGAGCCGATGGTAGGATTGGATCCCAAGACGGTGCGTGCCGTTAAGAACCTGATGGGGGAGATGACGGGGGAGGGGCGGACGGTTTTCATGAGCACTCATACGCTGGAAGTAGCCGAGGCGGTGGCCGACCGAATCGGTATTATTAACCACGGTCGTCTGATTGCGGTCGGAACGCTGGATGAGTTGCGTCAACAGGCGTCGCAGAGCAACACACTGGAAGATATTTTCCTGGAGCTGACCGCGGAGAAAGAAGACGCAGCCCGGGAGACCATACCAACGTAATGTTTTTTGTAAGGTCCGGGCCCGGCAGTGAAAGGCGAGGATAGCATTAATGTCTGATACAGCAGTCCCGATGGAGGCGACGAATCAAAAGGCACCGTGCATTGGCGCCGGTCTTTGGCTGCTGCTCAAGTTGCGTGGTCGGTTGTTGCGGAATTACATCTTTCAGGGATTGGCTCATCGTCCGCTAAATTTTTTCTTGACCATTGGCACCATCATGTGCATCTGGTTGGGGCTGTACGTGCTATTTGCCTATACATTTTACGAAGTTGGCAAGCAGCCGCTGGAAGGTATTGTGGCCATTCCCCTGGTGTTCACTTTTTTCTTCTTGGCATTAACAGCGATGCTGACTTTTTCCAACGCCATTCTCTCATACGGTGGTCTTTTTCGTCGGCCGGAAAGTGATTATCTGCTAGCCTCACCGTTGTCGCCCCGGGATATCGTGATCATCAAATACATGGAGACGCTGGTACTTTCCAGCTGGTCGCTGCTGCTTTTGGGTGTTCCGCTGATGATGGCCATGGCAAGAACATTCGATGAGCCATGGAGTTTTTATCCCCTGTTTTTAGGGCTTTTTTTACTATTTATTCCCCTGCCTGGGGCATTGGGCATGTTGTTGGCCTGGTTGGTGGCAATGGCCTTTCCTCGTTCGCCGCGAAAAACGATCATCCTGGTGGCGATAATTCTTGGTCTAATCGGCGGCTTATGGGCATGGCGTTTGGCGCATGCGGCGCAAACCTCCAACGAGTGGTTAACCCTTTTTTATGACCGGGTAGCCATCGTTCAAAACGCCATGTTACCGCATAACTGGGTCTCGAAGGGTATCAGCCACGCGGTGCAGGGGCGTTCAGGGCAGGCCGTGTTTTACCTTGTAGTTACCGCGGCCAATGCTCTCATGGCCAGCGTGGTCGCGATCGGTATCGTGAGCTGCTGGTTTATGCCGGCCTTTACCAAAGCGCATGGCTGGCGGGGCAAGAAATTTCGCCAGCCCAACGGGACAACCACTTGGATTGGGGACGTATTGTTCGCGTACCTGCCCAAGCGGCAACGGCTTTTAGCAAGCAAGGATTTGAAGACATTTTTCCGTGACCCACTGCAGTGGATGCAGATGGCGATTCTTTTCGGGTTATTGCTTTTGTATGCCATCAACGTGAACAGGTTATGGAGTGATCTATTTGGGCCTAAGCTGCAAATATTAGTAGCTTTTCTGAATTTAACGGCGGTAAGTCTGATTCTGGCTACTTTTACCAGCCGTTTCGTTTTTCCGCTGATTTCGCTGGAATGTCAACAGCTCTGGCTTCTGGGCTTGCTGCCGCTGGCCCGCAGTCGGATTATTACGGCAAAGTTTTTATATGCTCTAACGATTACGTTTTTAGCGGGCGTAGCGGTAATGTGGGTATCAATACTTCGCCTGCAGCTGCCTCCCGCCCTGGCGGCGTCGCACATGATTTCCATGGTGGCTATCTGCATAGGTTTGTGTGGGACGAGTATCGGCATGGGCGCTCGGCTGCCGGTGTTCGGTGAGCGCAATCCAGCCCGGATCGCCGGTGGATTCGGGGGAACAATCAGCTTGATGTTGTCCGTGGGACTGGTAGTATTGTCGTTGTCGGGAATTGCGTTGATGAGTTTACAACTCGCCGGCGAACACGTCCTGAATTCCACGAAAGTGTCAATGAGCTTCTGGGTAGGAGGGGTTGTGTTATTGAATGTTTTCGCCGCTTCCGCTGCCATGTTTTCGGGCATTCGGCATTTCAAGCGACTACAATGCTGAGGGCTAAACGACTTATTCTAACGGGTCGTGCGGAACGTTCATTTCCATTATTTCAAGCTATCCACCCTGTGCAATCGTTTCTTTTCTAAATTTCATTCCGATAATTTGCTTCCCAAGGCCATGGTATGAATACCTCACCGGCAATATGAATTTTTGGATGTCAACCGGGGATTTTTATTCTGGATAAAGCCTTCCCGCATGGGTATCATTGAACACAGGAGGAAGGAAAGATGCAGAAACGGACGCCCGCCCCGGAATCGATGCCGCGGGCCGATGAACGTATGGATCGGTCCGCGTTGACGTTTACACTGGGTGAAAAACGGGAAATATTCAAGGGCATGGTTGTCGGCGAACTGGAAGCGGGATTTCTGCGCTATTCCCGTCGGCAGGCCCTTTTGGAATACGCGCAGAAACTGGGCATCCCGGAATTCGAAGCGTGTTTATTGATTGCCGAAGCCCAGTATCACGCGGGGGATATTGAACCGATTCGCTTGGACTCGGCGGCAACGTTGGAAAACGTCGAGAAGATGGAGAACTGGTCGGTGCCCGTAAAGCTATTGGTAGCCTTATTCGTGGCGGTGTTTGTTGACTTGCTTTTAATTTACTGGCTGTTCGTTTAAGCAATTTCGAAAAAACAAACACTGTCCGCAAACCTCTCTCATTGCATCATCATTTCCATTTGCACCTTATACCACAGTAATGATTTAGCATTGAACAGGATATGGACAAGGATGGGGACATAGAGCGAGCCGGAACGTTCATATAAAAATCCCAGGATGAAACCGAATACGATCAGTGGAGGAACGTGCTGGGGCACATTGTAGTGCATCAGGCCGAAGAGTGCGGCGGTAATGAGAATGGCCAGCCAACGGTGGCGCATGGAACCGCTTTGCGGTGGGATCGCTTTCTTCAAGGCGGTTTGCAGAATACCGCGGAAGAACAGCTCTTCGCCGACAGGAGCGAGTAACAAGGCACTGAGTACCGCCATAATTTTCATCCACTGGGGTATTGCCGAATTCTGCAGGGTGGTAAAGACGGCGTGTTCAGGGAGTTTTTCGTAGAACAATTGAAACAAGTAATTTGTTACCTGAAAGATTACGCCCGTCAGGCAGAGGGATAGCAGCCAACCTCCAAGGGCATAAGCCAATATCTCTTGCAGCCTGCGCCGGCCCAGGCCGAAACCTCGCCAGCCGCCGGTGAAACTCAGCCGACCGATGACGGGACAAATGATTGCCTGTGACAAGGGAATAGAAAATGCAATCATCAAAGATTGTTGCCTTATTGATTGGGCATCGGGCATATCAGCAGGGGAGAGCCAAATCGCCAAGAGTTGGCCAACGAGCATGCCGGCGGGATAGGTGCACAGGCAAAACCAGACATGCAACAATCCCAGCCGATTGAGTCGCAAAGGTGATCCGCGCAACGGATCGCCGCCCCCCTGCCGCCGCCAATGGACGAGCGCCGCTAAGAGGATCAGCCCACCAAGGGCCACCAGCAAATATTCGAAAATATGGACCAATTCAACTTCAGCCGGCAAGGATACACCATTTTTCAAAGAGGTCTGTTTGCGTCGAAATCCCACTATCGATCGGCTACAATGGATACCATATAAAGGAGCATCAGCGTGAGCACTATATTGGATGAGATCGTCGAAACCAAGCGCCGAACGGTTGAAGCAGGCAAGCAGCGGCGTTCCATGGCAGAATTGCAAGCGGTGATCAAGGATAGCGAGCCGGCCCGGGATTTTTACGGGGCCATGGCTGCGAATCCGTCGCGCGGGGTACACCTTATTGCGGAAATCAAGAAAAAGTCCCCTTCCGCCGGTTTGATTCGGGAGGATTTTGAGCCTGTGGAATTGGCCCGCACCTATGTTGAAGGGGGTGCTTCCGCGTTGAGCGTGCTAACCGATGAACCTTATTTTGACGGTCGGCTGGAATATATCGAGCGTGTTAAGTCGGCTGTCGATCTGCCGGTATTGCGTAAGGATTTCATGGTCGATCCATGGCAGATTTATGAAGCCCGGGCGGCCGGTGCGGACGCTATCCTGCTGATCGGAGAGGTGTTGGAACCGGGCCTTTTGAAGGAAATGCTGACGCTATCATTTGAACTGGGCATGACCAGCCTGGTCGAAGTGCACGAGAAGGAAACGTTGCAGCGTGTACAGGAGCAGGTCACATTCCCCAATGACCAGCGTAGTTTACTGGGAATCAATAATCGTAATCTCAAGATTCAACAGATCGAATTGCAAACCACGCAGCAATTAGCTCGGCTGGTACCGGCGGGAACCATTTTGGTTTCGGAAAGCGGGATCAAAAGCAAGGAGGACGTACACCGTCTGATCAGCTACGGAACCCGGGCCCTGCTGGTTGGTGAAACCCTGATGCGTAGCCCGAATATCAAAAGCAAGATAACCGAATTGCTGGGGCCCCTGCCCGATTGATTGAGCCATGTCGTCATGAGAAATTTTCCCTGTGCGAAAATAATATTAAGCTGTTTGGACATGGGAGTTTTTCCCGTAATGATCCCTGAGGGGGGCACTTATTGAGGTGGACGCCCGAGGCCTGTAGGCTTAGCATGCTCAGCTTTACAGAGGGAGGAACAGACCGACATGCTCTGGCAACGACTTCTGCTGGGAACTCTGATGATTCTGCTGCTGGCGGGCTGCGGAGTGTTCGACGGCTGGGTGTCGGAGCGGGCCCTTGCGGCGATGGAGAGTCTTCCACCCGGTGAATACCCTGCGCCGGTGCTTTATTGCGGGCTGGTTATTACCGCCCTGGCATGGGTGCTTTTCATAGCAGCAACGGTGGAATTCGGTCGGCTCAGTCAACTAGGCGGATATTCGCCGGCTACCGGCTGGTCAGCTTTTGTGGTACTGGGCCTGCTAGCAGTTCCTTGGGTGGAGATGCAAAACCAAATAACCACTGGTTGGGAATTTTTGCCACCAGTGCCCGTGGAGTTGCCGTTATGGATTTTATGGCTGACGGGGGGGCTCATGGGGGCCTGTCTGTTCATCCTGGCCCGCAAGCAGACCCGGCGGGCGGTGGGCAACCTGGGGGTAACCGCCTTTTTAATGCTGTACTTGGGGCTTATGGGATCGTTTCTGGTACGGATTCGATGCCTGGAACCGGGCGCTGCGGGCACAGCATTGGTATTTTATTGCCTGCTGACCGTAAAGCTGGGGGATATTGGGGCCTTTTTTACAGGAAAATTGTTGGGAAAACACAAATTAGTGCCCTGGCTCAGTCCCGGAAAAACCGTCGAAGGCGGGTTAGGGGCCTGTTTATTTGCCATTGGTGGGGCCGTCGGAGGAATGGCCTGGTGGGAACAATATACGAATTTCTTAGGATCCGCACCCCTGAATTTCACACAAGCTCTTATTTTTGGGGTGGTTATGGCGATTTTCGGACATCTGGGAGATTTGGTGATGTCCGCAGTGAAGCGGGACGTGGGCAGCAAGGATTCCGGGCAGATAGTGCCTTCTTTCGGCGGATTTTTAGACTTATTAGATTCGCCGATTTTTGCCGCCCCGGTAGCGTGGTTTTTGCTGACATTCTGGGCAGCAATCGGGTAAAATTATAAGTAATCAGCGAATACAATTGTTATGGAGTAAGCAAAGGCTTTTCGGTAGGAGGATTTTTTTCGGAAAGCATTGTTGTGTGTTTAACAACAGGAGAGAGTAAGCAGCTTGGAATTAACCATTACTTTGGAAGATGCAGCGAAAAGGGCAGCTCTTTTTGGTTCCGCTGACCGTCATCTTCGCATGATTCGTGGGGCGCTTGGAGTGCAGATTAGCGCTCGAGATTCTGCTATTAAGCTCAAAGGCAGATCAGAGGCCGTCGGCTGGGCCGCCGGAGTGATAGAGGAGTTGCAACGTATTTTGGAAGACGGCGGCGAACTCCATGATGAGCAAGTGTTGCAGGCCATTAGTTACGTGCGCCAAGTTGAGGATGCACAGAGCGATAACGGGGATATAATTGATGTATATTCCCGTACGACTGTTATACGTCCGCGGACAGATGGGCAGAAAACTTATGTAGATGCGATCCGGGATAATGACCTGGTGTTCTGCGTTGGGCCGGCGGGTAGCGGGAAGACCTACCTGGCGGTGGCGATGGCAATTTCCATGCTCAAGAAAGAGCAGATCAAACGGATCGTGCTGGTTCGTCCGGCGGTGGAAGCGGGTGAGAAACTGGGCTTTTTGCCCGGGGATATGCAGGCAAAAGTCAATCCTTACTTGCGGCCGCTGTTCGATGCCATGCACGACATGATGACTTATGAGCAGCTCAAACGTTTTATCGCGAATGACGTGATCGAGATCGCCCCGTTGGCGTTCATGCGTGGTCGGACCTTGAATAACAGCACGGTGATCCTGGACGAGGCCCAGAATACCACGTGCTCGCAGATGTTGATGTTTTTGACTCGGCTGGGCAATAACAGCAAGATGATCGTCACCGGTGACGACAGCCAGATTGACCTTGATCGGCCACAAGACAGCGGCGTGGTTGACGCCATGAGGCGGGTTAAGGAAGTGGAGGGGATCGCCACGGTTCGGCTGAAACGAGTGGATATTGTGCGACACCCGTTGGTACAACACGTGGTGAACGCTTATGCTCGAGAAAAACATTGATTTTATAGGACGGGCGTGGAAGAAATTGGCCGGTCAATATGCCTTTGACGATAGATAATATGCATTTATCAGGCGCGAACCGCCCCAATGTTAGAGGCGGTTGTTTTTCATCCGGTATTTTGAGGGAGAACCTTGAAAACACGTAGTGCCAGGAAGAAAGATACGCGTCGCCAGGAAGCCCGACGACAGCGAAGTCAACACCGCATGCAGTTTTGGCAGGTGATCATGCGGGCAATCAATCCCTATTCGCTGTTGATCTGGATGGGATTTTTTGTGGCCTGTGTGGCCATCATGTTGGCCGGCGCGGAATCCATGCAATGGGAGCTGGGGCAGAGAATCGACCGCAATATTACCAGCAGGATCGATTTCGAGGTAGAAGATTTGGAGGCCACGGAACGGAACCGCGAGGCAGCTCGAGAATCGGCACCGAACGTATATGTGAAGAACAACGCTCCCAGCAAAAGGATCTCGGCGGAGCTTACTCATCTGCTGGAGTTAGCCAAGCTGGACGCAAAGCAATTCGCCGCTCAAGCCAAGGCTCAAGGCTGGAAGTTCAAGGATAGCGAAGCGATTTATCAGGTCTTGCAGCAATACGTCGCCGATGCGCAGGGAGCCCAGGCATGGGATGACATGGTCAGGCAATTGGTGAATCGGCTGGGGGCCGAGTACCTGGTTCGCAAGACAACTGATAATCTGGTTCGGGCTCGTACACCACGAACTTCGATCCTGAGACAAAAAGGCCAACCGGACAATACCGTATTAACCACCCAATTACAGTTGGTCACGGATTCCGGCGTGGTACAGGAGGCTGCCAAACGTGTAGTTCAGCACGAATCAGTTCCCCCTTCTCTTCGCGCCCCGCTGGCTGATCTGATCACACAGACGCTGATACAGAAGAAAAATGAGGAAATCGTTTATCAGCCGCTGTGGGAATACGACCGTGAAGCCACTGCGGCCGCCATGGACCAAGAAGGGGAAAACGTAGCGGTCATCGTTTACAAATACAAGCGTGGAGATCCATTAGTCCGGGCGGATACCACCGCCAAGCTGGACGGTCCGGAAATCGCTCTGCTGAAACAGGAGCACCAGAAATACCTGGAGAAACAGGAGACGGATCCGCAACTGGCCCGGGCCAAGCTGCTGCGACAGCTGGGTATGGCCACGGTGGTTTTATTGTTGACCCTTGGGGTCATGATTTATTGTGCCTATTACCAGTCAAGGGTACTGGAGAAACCGGCCCGGAGCCTGGGTTTGGCCGGCTTAACATTGCTCATTGTCGGCTTAGGGCGATTGGTTGATTACCCCGCTAATTGGGCTCCGGAATTTTCTGTTGGCCTGGTAGTGATGGGAGCGGCCCTTTTAACCATCGCCTACAACCAACGGTTCGCCTTTGGGATCAGTGGTGCGTTGTCATTGTTAGTCGCCCTGAGTTGCCGGGGGGATCTGGGATTATTCCTGACCAATATGACCGCAGCCAGCATTACAGTATTCGCTTTGCGGGAAGTTCGTACGCGTAGCAAGATCATTGCGGTTGGAGCAATGGCCTCGCTGGGTGCATTCATCGTGGCGTTAGCCTCTGGGTTAATCAACGGGGAAGAATTATCCTACGTTTTGAAGCATGCGATTGCAGCGGCTTTGTCCACGTTGGGGGCCGGCTTTGTGGTTCAGGGAATTCTACCCACTTTCGAAAAGGTTTTCGGAGTGGCGACCAGCATGACGTTATTGGAGTGGTGTGACGCTAGCCGAGCTTTATTAAGGCGATTGGCGCAGGAGGCCCCGGGCACGTACACCCATTCCTCGATATTAGCGCAATTGAGCGAAGAAGCGGCGGAGGCCATCGGGGCGCGTGGCTTATTAGCCCGAGTGGGCGCGCTGTATCATGACGTAGGCAAGATTCAAAAACCGGCGTATTTTGCGGAGAACCAGCAGGCCCGGATAAATCGTCACGAACGGTTATCACCTACGATCAGTCACCTGATTATCGTGGGACACGTCAAGGACGGATTAGAATTGGCCCGGGCGTACGGACTGCCCCGAATCATTCACCCGTTCATCTTGGAGCATCACGGAACCACGGTGGTAAAATATTTTCATCAAATGGCCAGTGGGGCTTCGAAGAACAGTAAGACCAAGGGCAAGCACAACAATCTCACTGAGCATGAATTTCGTTATCCCGGTCCCAAACCGAGCATGAAAGAGACGGCCATTCTGATGCTGGCGGACATATGTGAAAGCGCGATCCGAGCCCGGGACGAAATCACGCCGGGCAAAATCGAATCCACGGTTCACCAATTGGTCATGAGTCGGCTGAATGACGGGCAGTTCGATAACTGCGAAATCACGATGCGAGAATTGAAGATAGTAGAGCAATCGTTGGTCAAGAGTCTTGGAGCTATCCACCATAACCGGATAAAATATCCACAGGCGGAGGAGCAGAAATCGCCGGCGGCCTAAGCCAAGGTGATTTCAAACCCGGAAGGTGGTAGAAGGCGTTCGATAAGGTTCGACAGAGGTCGTAAACAGCGAGTGAACGAAGAAAGCGAAACAAACTCAGAGGAGGGAGGCCAGCGTCCGGTCGAGGTCCGGTGTCTATTAGAAGTACCGGAGGTTTCGTCCAGCCTGCTCATCCGCGCGGTAGAAGTCACTATAGAGCATCATCCGGTCATCGCTATCAGCGTGGCCGTTGTTGATGATCACACCATCACCCATTTAAACCAACGATACAAAGAAAAGACGGAGCCCACCGACGTGCTGGCGTTCGACCTGCGTGACGACGCATCAGCCCCATTAGAGGGAGAGGTTGTGGTTTCCGCGGATACGGCCCGTCGTCAGGCGGCGGAACTCGGCGTGGACTTCGCCGAAGAATTACTCCGTTACGTGATTCATGGTACCCTGCACCTGCTGGGCCATACCGACGAGACGAAAGAGCAACGGGAAAAAATGCACCAGGAAGAAGACCGGGTCCTGGCCAAGCTGCGTAACCATCCCGGCGAACAAGGGAGGAAGAATCGCGGTGTATAGCTTGCTGGCAGGTTTTGGGCTGTTAGTGATCATTCTGCTGGTTACGACGGCCAACATGTCCATTCGCCATTTTTCCCGTGTTTTGCTCTCGGAGCGCCTGGAGAAAAAAGGCAAGCTGGGCCTGCTGAATCGGCTGATTGAGGTGCGTGAGGAGTTGATGTTCAGCTTATCGACGGTTCGGATGAGCGCCATCCTTATCCTGGTACTGCTGATTGCATACTGGTTCAACGCAGAGCGGTCGATGAGACTGGATATTACTCCCGACGAGTTGATCTTGGAATATGTATCGGTATTTTTGGTTTCGATCGCATTGATCCTGATCTTTGGGGTAGCTCTCCCCAGCGCCTGGGCACGATACGGGGGTGATTTTTTCCTGATTGCCTGCTTGCGGCCACTGTTGGGACTACGTTACGTTCTGTATCCTTTGAATGCATTTCAAAAAATGATGGATATCATCGTACGGCGGTTAGCGGGAATCCCCCCGATCGATGAACAGAAGAGCGAAGCGTTGCAAATTGAAAAAGAGATTCTCGGAGCGGTCAGCGAGGGTGAATTGGCCGGCGCCGTTCACGAAGAAGATGCGGACATGATCGAATCGGTCATGGAATTTCGAAATACCGAAGTGGGTGAGATCATGACGCCGCGCACGGAAATGATCGCTTTGGGTCAGAAGGCCGCCTTGAACGACGCCAAGGAAAAAGTGATTCAGGCCGGCCACTCGCGTATTCCAATCTACGGCGAAAACATCGATGAGATCAAGGGTGTCCTATACGCCAAGGACCTGCTCAAGGTGGACAGGGACGAGGATTTCAATCCGGTAAAGATCATGCGTAAAGTCCCCTTCGTCCCGGAGACCAAGCGTGTGGCAGAGTTGTTAAAGGAAATGCGGGAGCTGAAGGTGCACCTGGCCATCGTGCTGGACGAATACGGAGGAACAGCCGGCTTGGTAACCATCGAGGACATTCTGGAAGAAATCGTGGGGGAAATTGCCGACGAATACGAGCCGGCTGAGCCGGAACCGATCCAGCGAATCGACGAGCAGACGCTGGAAGTGGACGCCCGCTTACACATCGACGAGCTGAACGATGAGTTGAAGATCGATTTGCCCGAGGATGAAGATTACGACACCGTGGGCGGCTTTGTTTTCAGCAAGATGGGTAAGATTCCCACCATTGGAGAAGAGTTCTGTTTCGATAGAATTCACTTTCGAGTAATTGACGCAGAAGAACGAAAGATTAATCGTCTCCGAATCCAACTCCAGGCCGACGAGTCGGCGGCCTGAACCGAGCCTTTAATTTAGTCTTTAGGATGTGAAGTTTCCGCCGGGCAGCTTCGAGGTTTTGGGCGTGTGGTCAGGTAAACGGGAAACTTGTCGCCCCCGGTAAAACCCGCTTCCGTGGTAGTGATCAAATCCCTGCCGTTATGGGTATATCCAATGGCCTCACCCTGTAGCTCGCCGAACAAACTGAAGACCTTCGGCCGTTGTTGAAATATTTCCTCAAAAGGCCGACTTTCGGGCAAGGTAAATTCATAAGCGGCCAAGTAATTGCGCAAAACAATTCTTTTTCCATCCGGGGAGCAATCCCCGCCGGTAATGCTGCTGAAAATATTGTCGCTGCTGTTCAGGAGGTTGGTAAGATCCGTCACCGGCTGAAGGATGTGCACCCGCGAGCTTTGCCAATCGAGTCGATCAACGGAAAGTTTAAAAATGCGGGTGCAAGGCTTGTTGCGGTGGTCGAGCTTGGTAATAACGTAAATATCCGCATTTTTCGGATGCACGAGGAGGCATTCGGAATCGTAACGATCTTCATTTCGATGGGCGGGTTTCTCGTGATCAGCAGCGGAGGGATATTCAAAACGGATATACTCGGCGGGGATTCGGTAGTGGATGGTTTTGGGGGATAAATCTATTTTCGGCTGTTGAAAACGATAGATTCGCTTGTTGGTGCGTCGGCAGGGAGGGGAATCACCACCATCGAGGATGTAAATGTAATTTTCAGGTCCACGGGCGATATCCTCCCAGTCAATTACGACAGCGCCGGTGAGTTCAATCCAGCCCATGTGCGGGGCAATACGCTTTTGACGATCTTTTCTCGACAGTCGGAAGGCCCATATGCGCGGCTTATAATTTCCGGAATCATTGTGCGTCCAGAAAACATCAGGCAGATTCGCGGCAGCGATAATCCCGCTGGACTCGGGTACTTTTGTGGTTTCGGACCAGGCAACGAGTTGATGATGGTAATCGGCGGCCTTGCTGCCAGAAGCGCTGACCATTCCGCATAACATCACGAGAAAAATTTTCAGAAAATAATTCGCTTGATCGCTCATGCGCTTTAGCTCGGCGATGATCGGGCTACTGTTCATTCGGGATGAGTAAATCAACGTAAACCGTAGCGCCTCCATCGGTATTATTGCGGGCATGGGCCGAACCTTCCTGCCGCTGAAGAGTCAAGCGAGCCAAGGCCAATCCCAACCCCATGCCACGCTGCTTGGTGGAATAACTGAATTCGAATATCTGGTCGGGATCGTCTTTCGGCAAGCCCTGACCACGATCCGTTATGGAAATTCGACAAACTGGATGACCTTCTTCAACCTGCTCCGCTTTGAGGTAAATTTTTTCATCCAGCGGCGAGGCTTCAATGGCGTTCAACAGCATGGCAATCAGGGCATGTTCGAGGGTGTTGGCATCATGGAGACAAAACAGTTCCTCTTGGGGAGCCTCTATAACCAATTGGAGATCTTTAGCTTGCAACTCTTGGGTAAAAGCGTCTCGAAGTCGATACAGCATGGGGACCACATTACTGCTGGTAACAGGCGTCGGCTCGCGCCGGGCAATTTCCATCAGGCTGGCGGTCCATCGATTCAGCCGATCCACCGAATCCACAATATCGTCCATTTTATCGCGGATGCTCCCATCGCCTGGAT
>CAZMVS010000027.1:0-6364 GCA_964569525.1 uncultured Planctomycetales bacterium | reverse complement strand
TCCCCTATGAGTAAGTGGTATGTCTCCCCTTCCGGCGGCGCGTAATCATCCCAGGCAAACTGGATAGCCAATCCATTGCGATCAAACAAAAAACAACGGGCTCGCCCACTTATACTCGTACGGGCAATGGGCACCGCTCCACCAAGCACATCCGATATAGTACGGAAAATAATAAAATCCTCACAAGGATAAACCTGCGCGGTCAGCAAATCCATCCGCCCATCCCAAGGCGCCCCCATGAAAACCGCTCCCGGCTCAAGAAAATACGCCTCCACTAACCGCTTGGCCAAATCAGCCATGCGCAACTTCCGCGGATATCCTTTACGCGGCAAAGGTTCCACCGTGATCCAGGTTTTTCCCATCCGTTGAGCGGAAAACGGCTCCAAGTAAAGTTTGATGTGCTCCGGCTGTGCTTCCCACGGAATAGTCACAGAATAAAAATCCGCCGGCCGATCTTCATCCGCTATAAAACCGGCCATTGACGAATACGCTAGCAACGGCTCGCTCATCAACGACCGCATCTCCTCGCGCAACAACGGAATGACTTCCTTGATCCGGTAATCGGAAGCCAGCGTCGCATGCCCATCACGTCCCAGCTGCCACACGTGGGCCAACCCTGAATATTGTGACCACGTGCTGGCAATCATCGGCTTCCAAGCCAGCGGATCCTCACTAAAGAGTTCCAGCATGGTCTGCATGTCCATCCGGCCTCGTTCTCGTTGACCATCCGGGTTTAATTTGTCCAACAGCATAGCGATAGGTTCGGCATACGTATCAACAACTGCTTCCATATAAGCATCAACCGCCCAATGCGCCGGCTGCTCCCCCGCAGAGGCTTTTTCCGCACACCACACCGGAACCTTTACCATCTCCGGGCTCAAACATCGCATAAGAGCCCGCTGCCCAGGCAACAACTCTTGATCAAGCTCTCGAAGTATCACCCCCCAGCCGCGACCAGTAGCCACCGGCGGACTGATCGGCGGCTCAATGCAGGCAAATCGTATGCTGTGACGCACCAGCGGAATCAGACCCGACCGTACCAACAACTCCGCCGAATACATACCCGCATCCAGCCCCTCGAAAACCGTGTTCTCAGAACAGTCGAGCTCATTAGAATGTACGGGAATCCTCCGCTTCTCAAGAATTGTTCCGTCAACACGCTTTACCGTTAAATCAGCCGAAAGATCCGCCGACGAAAATTGAATATACGGGCTGCTCGGATCACTAACCTCTGTACGCAAAACCACTTTGTCCTGCGTATCAAAAACATTCCCCGGGGCCTCCGCCGTTAACGAAACCCGGGGCAAACGATAAACCGCTATATCATCAAACCACGCTGTCGCCTCGACATCTTCATGTTCAACCGCCCGAAAACCAGAAGAACCATCCTTCCACACTTGGGATTGTGTCAGCCAAAGCGTAATCCCGATATAACGCGCGTTTTTCACCTGCCTCGGAAGAGGAACCGCCAAGGCTTGAAACTCTTGAACACCCCCTTCGCCTCCGATCAGTCGGCTACGCCGCTCCGTGCCCGTTATTTTTTCTCCCTCTCTATTAGCGTAATACGCTGAAAGATACGCCCGGGCCTGTTCCAACCCCTCAACCCGCACCCACGCGGAAACCAGGTAATCGCTGGCCGATCGAATGGGAATCCCTCTACCTACCTTCTGACCCTCGTAATGATAAGCCAGGGATCCACCGTCCAAACTCAGGCGGAAACTTGGCTCACCACCATGCCCCACCCCTTTATCAAACTGCCCCTCCAGGTAAAAGGGAAATCCCTTCGCCTCATGACGACGCCAATACATGGGCAACGATTCATAATTTCCGAGGTTTTTTTCATCAAAATCGAAATAAGCTATGATACGTCGTCCTGAAACAAATGAACTCGTTGGACGGGTGGTGGAATTCTGCTCGCCATGGACCGATAATATCCCCACGTAAAGCGCCAACAGACCGCATAAAAATTGTACCCGAAAACAACCTTGTAAAGCCGACGGTGAAAAAGACCAGCGCATTCATCCTCCTCGTAGCCCATACAGGCTCGACGCTGTAGCAAAATTGACATCCGCAAACTTTTACCTTTATTGATCTTATCGGCTCATCCCGCAACATCCATCAGCTTGTCTTATTGCAGCCCAAGGCTACTGGGCCTACCATATCTTCCGTCATGACAAAACTCTATGAAACCAGGTCCTTTTTGACCTCCTTCGATGTGCATCGGCTACCTAACCTCTTTACCGACGTTCTAGTCATAGGCAGCGGCGTCGCCGGCCTGCGGGCGGCCATCGAGGCGGCCAAATACGCCAAGGTGCTCTTGGTCACCAAGGGGCGGATCGATACCTCCAACACCGCCCGTGCCCAGGGAGGCATCGCCGTGGTCATGGATACCACTGATTCTCTCGAAAAACACGTCGAGGATACTTTAAAAGTCGGCTGCGGTTTGTGTGATCTCGCCGCTGTCAAACGCGTCGTCAGCGAAGGCCCTGATCGCGTCCGGGAACTCGTCGATTGGGGCGCCCTGTTTGATCGGCGGGGCAAACGCCTGCTCCTGGGATTGGAAGCCGGCCATTCCTCTCCCCGCATCATCCACGCTATGGGCGACGAAACCGGGCGTGAAGTCTCCGATACGCTCATTCGGGTAGCCCGAGCTACTCCCAACCTCCGTATTTTTGAAGATTGTTACACCCTCGATCTGCTGGTCACCGAAGGCCTCTGCTGCGGCATCACCACCTATCACCGCCATTTTGGCCACCAGATCTTCTGGGCTCGAAAAACCATATTAGCCAGCGGCGGCTCCGGCCAAATCTATCGTGAAACCACAAACTCCGAAATGGCCACCGGTGATGGTCTGGCTATAGCGTACCGGGCCGGCGCCCCCCTCCGCGATATGGAGATGATGCAGTTTCATCCCACCACCCTCTACATCGCCGGCGCAAGCCGCATGTTGATCAGCGAAGCCGTCCGCGGCGAAGGGGCCTATCTCGTGGACAGCAAAGGGCGACGCTTCATGCAGGACTACCATCCCGACGCCGAATTAGCTCCCCGCGACGTGGTCAGCCGGGCCATCATCAAGGAAATCGCCAAACAAACTGCCACCTGCATGTACCTGGACGTACGACACCTGAACGTGGAAAAATTCCGCAAACGATTCCCCATGATCAGCCGAATGTGCGAAGAGTTCGATATCAATATTGAAAAACAGGGCATCCCCGTGCGTCCCGCCGCCCATTACCTGATCGGCGGAATCAAAGTTGACGAGGAAACCCGCACCGCCATGCCAGGGTTATTCGCCTGTGGGGAGGTAGCCTCCAGCGGGATTCACGGAGCCAATCGACTAGCCAGTAACTCGCTGCTTGAAGGCCTGGTTTTCGGGGCAGTGGCAGGACGCATCGCCGGCGAAGAAACTACCCTCAATCAATCTCCCATGAAACCGGACCTCAAGAGTTACCAGGTCAAACCCTCGACTCGTACCTTCCTTGACCTGGCTGATATCAAAAATTCTCTCCGCAGCCTGATGTGGCGAAATGTGGGGATCGAGCGAAATGGCCCTCATCTCCAGGAAACCGCGGAGATCATCAACTTCTGGGGGCAATACGTGATGGACAAGCTTTTCGAAAATCCCGCCGGTTGGGAAATCCAGAATATGCTCACCGTCGCCCGCCTGATGACCGCCGCCGCTTATCACCGCCGGGAATCCCGCGGGGTACACTTCCGGGCCGATTACCCGGAAACCAGCGAAGATCATCAGCACATGATCATACAACACCGAGGCGAAGAATTATCGGTCACATGGGAATCATGAATACCAGAAATTCGAAATCTCCGGATATTTCAACCGCAAAAAGCTCTCCTGATATGAAAACCGGTCCCAATATTAGAAAAATCTGTACATTTTAATGTGATTTTACCACCCTACTTCCCTTGGCCGATATGAGCATTGTGGCAACCAAAGAAAACATTCATCGCCAACGCCGACCGTTGA
Source organism: uncultured Planctomycetales bacterium (assembly GCA_964569525.1). Classification (GTDB taxonomy): domain Bacteria; phylum Planctomycetota; class Phycisphaerae; order UBA1845; family PWPN01; genus JAAYCU01. The sequence goes on along the minus strand of CAZMVS010000027.1, from coordinate 2,379 downwards.
GCATCCGCCAGGCCTTGTTCCTCTCCATTGCCCTGACCGCTGCCTCCACCATCCTCGTGGCGGTGGTGCTCCACGGACATAAACTGCAAAAGGCTCACCAGGTCGTCCAATGCGAGCGAGCCCAGGCTGTCGCGGAAGTATATGCTGTTCAATTGGAATCCCTTCCAGTCGACAAATATCCCCAACATCTACAAAACCAACTCCGGTCACTGGCCAAACATCCCAACATAGAACTGCTCGCCGTGACAGATAACAAATTCACACCCCTGGCTGTCAAAGGCAAAACGAAGCTGCTCCAATGTTTTTTCCAGCCTCAAATAAGCAACACACTGGGAAAAGATACAAAAACCTGGCTCGCTCAGCCAAAACAATCCACCGGCAATCCGCTGGTGCTCGTCTCCATTCCTCTTCAATCTGGATCCCCACCGAAAGAACGGTACATTTTATTGTGCGCTATGAATTCCACCAATCAAACCTTAGTTTCCGCCCTCAAAGAAGGAACCTATCTTTTCATCTTGTTAACTGTGGCCGGCCTCGGGGTATTATTAGGCTTTTGGTATCTCAATCAGAGCGTACTCAAACCGCTGACCACCTTAACCCAATACAAAAAAGCCACGCATAAACCCGCTTACCAAACACAAACTCTTGAACGCAGCGACGAAATCGGTGATTTGGCCCGCGTACTTTCCGAAATGTACGAGAATCTCGACCATTGGAAAAAACAAATAGACGAAATGGAAAAAAACGTCACCGATCGGGTGGCCGCCAGAACCCGCCAGATCGCCCGCCAACTCCACCAAACCGAACAAAAAGCCTGGACCGATACATTGACCCGCCTGGGTAACCGCCAACTGTTCGAAGATAAATTCGCAGACATCTTCCGGGCCCAGAAACAGGCCGGCCAAGACCTCTCCCTCGTGCTCATTGACATCGACAACTTCAAAAATCTAAACGACAGCCTTGGCCATCAGGCCGGCGATCGCCTGCTGCAATTCGTCGGCGAACTGCTCAACCAATGCCTGAGAGAACAAGATTTGGCCATCCGTTATGGCGGCGACGAATTCCTGCTGATCCTCCCCGGGGTACCCGCCACCGGAGCACTGAAAATCGCGGAGCGTACCGTCCGCATGTTCGCCCAGCAAAGTAAGTTGCTCAACGTTGAGCCCGCTCCCTCCATGAGTGCGGGCATCGCTTCCTTGAAAAAACACCATCCCAATTCCATCGCCCAATTCATGGAGCTGGCCGACCGGGCCCTCTACGAAACAAAAAATACTGGCAAATCTGATGTGCGCATCTACGAATCGGATAATGGCCCATCACTCCGGCATTAACCACCTTGTTGCCAACTCCCCCCGTTTCTTTCACAATGCTCTCGTACCTTCACAGGCAGAAAGGAAACCTCGTATGTTCCAGCTTAATATGTGGTGTTATCCCTGGGATCTCGTTGACGAAGACCTGGACGAAGTATTGGATCGACTCAAAGGCGAAGCCGGCGTCAGCGGCATTAGTGTAGCTACCAACTATCATGCTATCGACCAGCTACGTGCTCATCCGGGTGTGTTGCCCAAACGTTTTTACTCGGTCGGCGGCGCCCAGTTCCAACCCGAATCCAACCGCTATGCGAATACCCGCCTGAAACCAACCGTGGCCCGCTGGCTCCGCTCGCGAAACCCTCTCGCCCGGCTGGCTGAAAAATGTGACCGCCGCAACCTTCGCCTGCGAGCTTGGACGGTTTGCTGCCATTGCGATTTCACCTTGGAAAAATATGAAAATTATGCCGTCAAAAACGTTTTCGGCGACCCCGATCCAACCTGGCTATGTCCCGCCAATCCGGATGTTCGCGAGTGCTTGCGGGCCATGGTGGAAGACCTGGCATCAAATTACGGCTTTGAAACCATCGAACTGGAACGCCCTTCCTTTCAGGAACGCCCTCATGTCCACGCCCACCAAAAAGTCGGCAGCGAACTTGGCTCCCTCGGCCACTGGCTGAGCAACCTGTGTTTCTGCGAATCCTGCCGACAAAAAGCCAAAAACCTGGGCCTCGATGTTGATGCCGCCGCCAAAACAACGGCCGATACTTTGGAGGCAATCCTGCAACATGATCAAGCTTTGAACATTAGCCTGGATCAATTTATTAATGAACACCCCGCCTTGTCAGAATTCACCACATGGAGGTGCAAAGAAGTGAATTCCATGGTGGAAACCATCGGCCAATCCAGCCCTGCCCCCTTGGTCATCCATCGTGACGGCGGACGCTTTATTGCCGGCACCGATTGGCCCGCCCTCGCTCCCTTCTGCCGCGCAACCTTAAGCAACTGCCCCGAACCCTATACCGATCAAGCAATTGAACAAACGATAAACCAGGCCCGCCAGGATGAC
>CAZMVS010000026.1:0-2753 GCA_964569525.1 uncultured Planctomycetales bacterium | reverse complement strand
ATCATTTAGGCATATTTCGTGCTATAAAAAAGGCGAGGTGTTAACGTGAGGATTGCAATTCCCCTTTTTGGTCAAGATGTTTCTCCACGCTTCGGCTGCTGCAGGCAGTTTATGATCGCCGATGTGGAACAAAACCAGCTAAAACATACCGAAGTGATCGATACCACTTATCTTGCTCCCTGGCAACTTCCGGAATTCCTGACCGAGCAACGAGTATCCAGAGTCATCTGCGGAGGAATTCACCGCCAGTTCCAAAGCCAGATCGAAAATCGAAACATCGAGGTCATTTGGGGAGTTATCGGACCGGCACAAGAAGCCCTTAATGCATCATTGGCCGGCAAATTGAGAAGCGATCAGTTTGTCTGTCCCGGCAGATGGGGCGCACCGCGCCGCAGACGCAGGCGACGTGGCGGTCGCTGATTTCATTCGCCTTCGGTTGAAAGTACCAAATAGAAATTAATATCGTCACCGTAAATTTAACATGATAAATAACGGAGTTGGTCAAAAATGATTAACAACTTAACTATTACCTTGCTGGTAGAGAATACCGCTACAACAAATAACATGTTGGCTGAACATGGTCTGTCCTTCTGGATTGAGGCGGACGATACAAAGATTCTCATGGATACAGGCCAAAGCGAAATCTTCCAAACCAACGCAAAAACATTGGGCATTGACCTGAACCAGGCAAACTCTCTCGTAATCAGTCACGGCCATTATGACCATATCGGCGGGCTCTGCCGAATACCTGACCGTTTCCCAAACACCAATCTCTACATCCATCCCGCGGCGATGGAAAACAAGTTCAGTGTACAGCCTCCAAAACCAGGACGCTTCATTGGCAGCGCCATTCAGGATACCGACCAACTCGAAAGTAGGTTTCAAAAAGTTATTTATACCAGCAAACCAACACCAATCGCCCAAGGCATACTTGTTACCGGCCAGATACCTCGTCGAAACGATTTTGAAGACACAGGCGGGCCTTTTTATCTCGATCAGAACGGCCAAACGCCGGATCCCTTGTTCGATGATCAAGCCATGATCATTGAAACAGAGCAAGGTATCGTGTTAATCACCGGCTGCGGACACTCGGGACTGGTCAATACACTCGATTACACCCGCGAACTTACCAACGGAAAGCCGATCTTTGCCGTCATCGGCGGCATGCATCTCGTCAACGCTTCCACCGAACGGATTCGCCGGACAATTCAGGTCCTGGAAAAATATAAGCCAAAAAAAATAGCCCCCCTCCATTGCACCGGCTTTACTGCCACAGTCAAAATTTACAATACCTTCGAAGATAATTTCATTTCCTTACGGACCGGCAGTCGTTTACAAGTCACATAGCGAAATCACCGTCGGCCTTTGCATGATTTGTTATTAAATCCAAATTTTTCAAACAGTTGAAAGGAGCTCATCATGAAAATACTGGGTATCGCCTGCAGTCCCCGAAAACGACAGACAACTTACAAAGCGATCGAAGTCAGCTTGGAAGCCGCCCGAGAATTCAATCCAAACCTGGAAACGCCCATTGTCGAATTGGCGGAACTCGACATTCGCCCCTGCGTTGCCTGCGGTTCTTGCAGAAATGGATTATCCTGCCAACTTGACGATGATTTCGAAAAACTGATACCGATCTTGGCGGATAAAACTGTTGCAGGCATGATCATTGCTACACCCGTTTATTTCGGGACCATGACCGCTCAGTGCAAAGCTTTTATCGACCGTTGCGCAATGTTCCGCCGCAATGGTTGGATTTTCCGCAACCGCGTAGGCGGCGTGTTGGCCGTCGGCGGTTTCCGTAATGGTGGTCAGGAGGTCACAATCCAAGCCGTACGTGCTGCCATGATGTGCCACGACATGGTCTGCGTCAGTGACGGAAAAGATACCGCGCACTTCGGCGGAACACTTTTCAGTAATCCGGAAAACGGGGTGGACGACGATACTTTCGGCCTGAAAACGGCCCAAAATGTAGGCCGCCGTGTGGCCGAAGTCGCCGCAAAAATGGCCGCCGATTAAATCCTTATTCCTATACAAAAAGGCGGGCGCCGATCCACAGACCGGCACCCGCCTTGCTTACTTAATTTCTCTTAACCATCAGAAGTCATTCGTACTATTCTCGTTCATGTCTAGAAACTGTTCCTGGGAAGCGCTCTTCTCACCTGATGTCTGGGCTTGGTGAGCTTGACCGCCGTTCTGCTGATCATGTTTCTGTTGGGCCACGTGGGCGACATGAACATTCAACTTTTTCTTTTTCCCAATAGTTTTCGAAGAATGCAAAGACGTGGTCTCCGCCACTTGATTATGGGAACCTTTTCCTCCAACCAGCATGATAAGGTCATTGACCATTCCCTTGACCGCCTGGGCCTGGGCCGCCAACTCTTCTGACGCCGAAGCAGATTCTTCCGCTCCGGAAGCATTCTGCTGCGTCACCTTATCCATCTGGGCCACCGCGGTACTCACCTGTTCGATACCCTGCGCTTGCTCATTGCTGGCTTGGGCAATCTGGGAGACCAACTCCGCCACCTGCGACGCCGAGTCGCCGATCCGCCCGAAGCTCTCCGTGGTGTTCTTGTTGATCTCCACCCCGCGGGAAACCCGTTGGACGGTCTGCTCGATCAAATCGCTGGTTTCCTTGGCTGCCGAACCCGCCCGCTGGGCCAGGTTGCGCACCTCGTCGGCCACCACGGCGAAACCCTTGCCGTGTTCGCCCGCCCGGGCCGCCTCGACCGCGGCATTCAAGGCCAACAGGT
>CAZMVS010000025.1:0-3202 GCA_964569525.1 uncultured Planctomycetales bacterium | reverse complement strand
ACGGAATTGCATTTCAATCAATTAAATCCGTTCCGCATTGCCTGGCAGATCATGCTTGCCGGTGCTGTGTTGGCCGCTTTGGCTCTTCCGTTCAATAGTCGTCTACTGGAGACTGTAGCGATTGTTGTCTTGATAGCGGGTTTTGCAGTGCTGACCTATGGATTGTGGTTGCGCTGGCAGATTGCCGGGCGGATCCCCGCCGCCAACATGTATGAATCACTGCTATTTTTAAGCTGGGGGGCGGGGGCCTTTGCCATAATCGCTCTTATATTAATGAAAGATCGGTTTGTGCCGTTGACTGCTTCCGCCCTCGGGGCGATCGCGTTGATTTTGTCCGATATGTTACCCCTGGATCATTACGTGCGACCCATCCCCCCGGTTTTATTGGATACCATCTGGATGTCCATCCACGTGCCCATCATCATGATTTCTTACGCTGTTTTAGCCCTGGCTATGCTGATCGCCCATGGACAATTGGTGGTGATGGCTGCCGTACCACGCCGCGAAAAATTGGTCGAAAATATCGACTCCCTGCATTACTGGTACCTGCATGTGGGAACCATCATATTGGGGGCCGGCATTTTAACCGGGAGTATCTGGGCCGCCTCTTCCTGGGGACGTTACTGGGGTTGGGATCCGAAAGAAGTCTGGTCGCTGATCGCTTTCCTCGGTTACCTGACGATCTTGCATGTACGGGCGGATAATGGCCGAACACCGGATTGGATTTACCTGCTCGGAGGCATTCTAGCAGCTGGATTATTTCTTATTGTCGTCCCCAAACTGGTCCCAATAAACGGATTGAAAATAGCAGGTTTAACTGCCGCTGCTGGGGCGATGATCTTATTTGTCCTCGCCCGTGGACGGTTGGCCACGGCCTTAAAGAGCATCGCTGCCTTTTGGTTGTTGGTTATGACCTACGTCGGAGTGAATTATATCTTGGGCATCGGCCTGCATAGTTACGGCTTTGGCAAAGGTGCGGTGGTCAAATACATGTTTTCCATTGGAGGAGCGGACTTGTTATTGGTGGCGTTGTGCAGTGTCGCCTACTATGCCCGCCGACCGCAAAAAAACGTTGCTTTTGAGGAATAGGTTTCGACTTGTAAGTGATTGAAAAAAATTGCCGGGTGAGAAATGTGCCGTTTTCCATGGCTACCACTATTTTTTCATCGAGGATTCATACTTTTGGGCATAAAGATCCGGATTGTAAGGGGCTCGCCGTCCCGGGCATTTCTCTCGCGGGCACAACATGCAGTTTTCGAAATTCACTTCTGTGGGAAACCGTAGGCCGGAGACGCTTTTGATAGGCACCATGAGAAAACTATCCGTCAAATGAACGCCGATACGCCGGGGGCCGTCGCCAAGCAGTCGAAAAAGATGCTGCTGCTCATGGATAGGCCAGTCTTCCAACGAGCCGGGATTCATGGACGCCATCTTGCCGGGTTGATAACGGTTATGGATGTGTTCAAGAATATTTTGCCGGGCCTGCAGAGCGGCGGTTTGCATCAGTTCGCTGACCCAAAATTGTTCCAGCATGTCGTCGAATTGTTTGGCCCAGTCTTCCATTTCCCGTCCGCAGGTGGCCAGGTATATAAATACGCGGTGGGCTTGCCCCAGATTAATACGCAGAATTTTGCTGGAAAGCTGAACCTCGTCGATGACCACCTGGTTGTCCGATTTTTCCGAAATATAGGCTTCCCGAAAGACTCCCATCGGCCGAGCGATCTCCTGGGCCTTATTGACCAGCTCAACAAAGCGATCCCGCTGACCATCCTGATCTCGTACCCGCATCTGCCGGATCAGCCGGTCGATATCCAATTGAAGGGAAATGTTTTCCAGTAATTCAATGTTCATGCAAAGATCCCCGTAATGACAAGAAAAAGGGCCGCCGAAGCGACCCTTTTATGATACGAAAAGCTTGATGCTCAGACAATTATATTTCGCTGTTCATTACTACGGACATTTTTTCAGGCACAAGAACCAATCCAAAACCTCATAATCTTTTCCTGCCTGGGCTACTCTTTCCTCGGCAGCCTGGCTGGAATTCGGTGGAGGCACAATCACGTCGTCGCCCGGTTGCCAGTTGGCCGGCGTGGCTACCTTATGCTTGTCGCTGGCTTGCATGGCAATTAACAGCCGCTTGATCTCCTGCATGTTTCGCCCGTTGGACATGGGATAGTACAGAATAGCCCGCACTATTCCCATGGGATCAATCATAAAAACCGCTCGCACCGCTTGGGTGTCGCTGGCCGAAGGTTGCAACATGCCGTATTTCTTGGATACTTCCATGGTCAGGTCGGCAATGATGGGAAAGCCTATTTTGAGATTATTTATACCCTTGTATTCGATTTTTTCCTCAATCGTCCGTGTCCAGGCAATATGGCTGAACGTGCTGTCGATAGACAGACCCAATAGCTCACAATTCAGAGCTCGCAATTCCTCTTGCATATTGGCGAACGTCATGAACTCCGTAGTACAGACTGGGGTAAAGTCGGCCGGATGGGAGAAGAAAATCACCCATTTATCTTTGTAATCTTTCGGAAATTTAATCGGCCCCATGGTCGTATCCGCCTCGAACTTGGGAGCCTTTTCGCCAATCATGGGCATTCGATATTCCTGTTCGGACATGTATTGCCTCCTTTCATAGGCTAAATAATCCTGATGTTTACATTCTAGCACAGCAGTTACAGTGGGACGATCATAAAACGCATATCCGTTAAACAATTTGGATAAAAAGATTTACTGCAGTATAAAAAAGTTTAACAAGGCTAAGCTTGACGAAAATCTGCTACTGATTCTTGTCTTCCGTTCAGCCGATCCACAGGAATTGACAATATCTCGAGAAAGGCATGCAACAGTCAAATATGCGTACGGGAAACAGTGTTGTTAATAGTATTTTTCCTCCAGTCCGAACCATTTATTAAACCATTGGCAGCTTCCGGTATGCCGCCGGTGGCATACTCATCACCTTGGAAAAGGCCCGGGTGAAATAAAATCGATTGCCGAATCCCGTTTGCCTGGCAATTTGCTCAATACTTTGTTCGGTATGGACCAGTTGCCGCGCCGCAGCAGCGATGCGCTGCTCCAACACGTATTGCGCCGGTGGTTGGCCGACGTCCTCCCGAAAGCAACGGATGAAGTGGCTGGGGCTCATTTTGGCGGGCTCCGCCCGCCGCTCATTTTTTCGCTGGGCCGGAAGGGGACT
>CAZMVS010000024.1:0-3342 GCA_964569525.1 uncultured Planctomycetales bacterium | reverse complement strand
GGTTTTTGGGGTTTTGCAAAACAACAAAATCGTACCCAATTACCGGGGACTCTTCTATCCTACCCCCTGTTTGCTGAATGCTGTTTTGGACAAGAGTGATGTTTGATGAAATATTTTTCGGTCACTTCGAGGGTCGCCAATGCGGCGGCACACGCCACTGAATCCACCTGTTCGGACAGGCCGCGAAGTTGTTCCGGCCAATTGAGAATAGGTTCGCGGGCGATCAGCGCGCCGAGGGGGAAGCCGCTGCCCAAGCCGCGATGGATCATTAAGACATCAGGCTCAACTTCGTAATACTGGCAACAGAACATCCATCCGGTGCTGCCCAGTCCGATTTGATTTTCATCAACAACCAAGAGGATATGGTGTTGGTCACAAATTTCGCGTAGGCCGGCTAGGAAATTACGGGGCGGACATACGAAGCTGCCTTCCCGGAGAATCGGCTGGACGAAAATAGCGGCCACTTGTTCTGGAGAAAGCTTTTCGGCCAGCAGGTTTCGCAGGGCATCTAAATCGTTGTAGGGAACTTCGACCACTCGGCCGCCGAGACGCCGGTTTCGCCTGATTTTCACTTGTTCCGGATTGAAAGAGCCGAGCGATGATTGGCCGTGGCTGGAGCCGTCAAAGACCACAATTGTCTCTCGCATAGTATGGTGGCGGGCAATCGCGGCAGCGATTTCAACCAAGTCGGCGGCCTCGGACCCCAACAAGACACGTTTTAAACCCATACCGGGAGTTAGCTGCAGTAACTTCTCGGATAATTCTATTTTTATTTCGTGGACAAAATCTCTGCTGCCCACGTTAATCAGTTGAAGGAGTTGTTGTTGAACGGCCTGGAGGACCCGATGATGGCAATGGCCGACGGAACAGACACCCTCGCCGGCGGAGAAATCCAAGTATCGGTTGCCGTCGAGGTCTTCAACGACGGAGCCTTGTGCTCGCCGGATAGCAAGGGAGTAGGGTTCGCCGCTGAAGGGCAGTCCGACCTGGCTTTCACGGCTGACCGCCCAAGAGGTTTGGGGTCCGGGCGGGGAACATGTAATCCACGGAGCAGGTCCGATCCACTCGACTTCTCCAGCCCCGTTTGTTTCTACTCTGGGTACCGTTAACATGATCCCAGTCCTTTCCTTAAAAGTCATTTAAAGTATAGGATTCATTTCTGATAAGGTCCACGCAAAATGACGGTTAAATCCAACTCAAACCACGCGTTTTGAAATATGTTGGAGCGCGGTTTTTCGGCCGTCTTACAGAAATATTCCTGGGCATCGAATTCCGAGCTAATAGAGGGTTTCCTTTTATATTTTTTTCATCAACAGCGCGGCTGATATCCGCTTATCCGGATACTCACGGGGAGGTCGATCATGGTTTCTATGGAGGATCTTGATAAAGTATCTCTGCGTGGACCACAGGTTTGGTGACCAAGAGGGGAGGAAACGGCGGCATTGTCTGATCATGTGGAATGGCTTATGATTTGCTCTGGCAAAAAAGTTTTTGAACAAGGAAGTAGCCCATGCTGGAACAGCTTTTCCAATGGCAAGCGGAACTCAACAAACGGATCGGATTTGACCCGGCGGAGTTGAAAGCCAATTTTGATCCACAAAAAGCGGGTGAATGGCTGAACAACTACCTGATGGCAATGAGTAACGAGGTTGAGGAATTACGGGACTGTATGTATTGGAAGCACTGGTGCAAAGAAGCCCAAAACGGTGAGCGGTACAAGATACACGACCTGCAAAACGCCCGGGTGGAAATCACCGATATGCTGTTTTTCTGGATCAGCCTGGCGCAGTGCCTGGGGCTTGATGCGAATGATGTCATGGCTTTATATCAGCAGAAGTTGCAGGTGAATCACCAGCGGCAGGAAAACGGTTACTCCATGCAGAACAAGGATGAAACGGATAATAAATCGATTCGCTTGGATTAATTTAAAAACCGATCATTTGTTGATCGCCGGTATTAAGGGAGAGGGTATTTATGCAAACGGATGCTTTCAATTTCCTGCAAGAGCTTTGTAGTACACCTTCGGTTTCGGGATTTGAGCAGCCTGTCGGCCAATTGGTGCGCGAGCGGATGGCAAACACAAGCGACGAAATTGAAACTGATGTACATGGCAATACGATTGTCAGTTTAAATCCGCAAGGGTCGCCGCGGGTCATGCTTTCCGGACATTGTGACCAGATCGGCCTGATGGTCCAGCACATTAGTAACGAGGGATTTCTTTACTTCGGTACGGTGGGCGGCGTTGATGCCACCGTGCTGCCCGGATCGCGAGTCACGGTGCATACACGTAAGGGTCCGGTTGAGGGAGTCATCGGCCGCAAGCCTATTCACTTGATGAAACCTGAAGAGCGTAATCAAGGCAAGGTCGAATTGACCGATCTCTGGATTGATATTGGCGCCCGGGACAAGAAGGATGCGGAAAGGCAAGTTTCGGTAGCGGACCCAGTGAGTTACCAACTTGGGCTACAACGTATGGGGAAAAATTGCATCACGTCGGCCGGCCTGGACGACAAGGTTGGATTGTACGTGGTTATGGAAGCGATGCGGATATTGAGTAAGCGGAAGATCAAGCCGGCCTTGTTTTCGGTGGCCTCTGTGCAGGAAGAATTAGGGCTACGGGGCGCGCGGACCAGTTGTTTCGGCTTGGATCCGCAAGTGGGGATCGCGGTGGACGTTACCCATGCCACGGACAATCCGGGGGCGGACAAGCGGACCACGGGGGATATCGCTCTAGGGAAAGGCCCGGTGATCGATTTGGGGGCCAACATCAATCCCGTGCTGAGCGACCTGCTGATCGACACGGCAGAGAAGAAGAAAATTCCCTTTCAACGAAATGCCGCTCCAATGGCGACGGGGACGGACGCCAACGCCATGCAGGTCAGTCGAAGCGGCGTAGCCACGGCGGTCATCGGCGTACCCAACCGCTATATGCATACCCAAGTGGAGGTGGTGGATCTTCGCGATCTGGACAATTGCGTAAAGCTGGTGGCGGAAACGGTAGCCCGAATCACACCAAAAAGTAGTTTTATTCCAAAATAAGAAACGAGAAAATTTCCACCGTTCTGATCAGCCAAAAAGGAATAAGCTTTTATTACGCACCAGCAGGTTGTGTGGTGACAGCTTGATCGACGGCTATTTTTTCTCCCGGCCTTAAACCGGCGAGGACCTGGATTTTTCCGTCAAGTGTTCGCCCCAATTGCACGGCTCGGCGGAGCAGGCGATCGTTTTCGGCTACTTGGACGATGTTCAATTGTCCGACTTTTCGAACGGCCCTTTGGGGAATCAGCAGCACTTCCTGTTGGCCGAGGGGAATAACCATTCGCCCGAACATGCCGGCATAGA
>CAZMVS010000023.1:0-4816 GCA_964569525.1 uncultured Planctomycetales bacterium | reverse complement strand
GGCCTGTAATGGTATCCGGGTCCACCTGTTGGCCGCAATCATAAATAACCACCTGGAGACCGATGCGATCCTCCCGCATAACCCGTTCGATGATCAACTCAATCGGCTGACCGCCGCATCCCTGGTAACCGTGGCAAATAATATTGCATACCGCTTCGTTTACCGCCATAGCTATTTGGCCACAATCCTCCACGCCAAAGCCCACCATGCCGGCAGTGTGCTCTACGAGCGAACGAATACCGGCTAAATGTTCCGGATTGCTGCTCAAGCTTATGCGGATCGGCTGGTCAAGTTCTTCCATACCGTCCCCCTGATTCTCCATCATGGAGTTCATGAGGTCGCTTTCTTGTCCGCCTTGTCCTCTTTCAATTCACCCTTTTGCAAATATCGCGACCGGCGTTTCATTACTCAGGCTTGCCTGTGTTCAAAGTGAATCGCTTAAGCTTTCCATTAATCTTACCGCGAGGTGATGGGCAACGGGTAAACCTGCTCACCCGGTCGTATTGTATTTTCCACGGCGGCGGCCAAGGCCTCGACGGTCAAGGGATCATCGTTCGGCGCACGGGACCGCACTGCCCGGATTCCCAGTTCCTCGCAAAGGGTAAGGGCTTTTTGATCCAGCTCATACATCACTTCGATATGATCGGTCAGGAAACCCAGCGGACACAACGCCGCAGCGCTAAGGCCCTTGTCGGCTTCGCGGCGTAAATAATCACAAAGGTCCGGCTCCAACCACGGATCCTCCGGCCGCCCGCTACGACTCTGGTACACCAAGGCATAATCCTTGAAACTTACTTGCTCAGCCACCAGGGTCGCCGTTTCTGCCAACTGTTCCCGGTATCGGCAGGCCTCAGCCATGGCCAGGGGAATGCTATGGGCGGAAAAAATCAAACGGGCTTGAGACTTTTCCCGCGAATCCAGCTTTTCTGTCGCCTGTTGAATATGCCGAGCGTGGGCCTGGATAAATGCCGGCTGATTGTACCAGCTGTTGGCGTAAATAATCTCCACGTCCCGCCCCGTTTCCTGCCGCAACTGCCATCGGGCGGCAGCCACTTCTTCCTTGTATTGGCCGCAACTGGGATAAGACTGGAATGCTGCCCCGATCAGTCCAATTGCCCGGCGAATCCCCGCCTCGGACATGGCCCGCAGGGTCTCCAGAAAATACGGATGCCAATTACGCATACCCACGTAAACGGGCAGCGCCATGCCCCGCTGTTGTAAAACTTGCTGCATGGCCCGGGCCTGGCGGAAGGTGATTTCAGTGATCGGCGAGATTCCTCCGTAAGATTCGTAAATCTGTACCACCTGTTCCAGTCGATGCTGGGGTAATTTTTTGCCACGAAGGATGTTGGCCAGAAAGGGACGGATATCTTCCACGCCTTGCGGTCCACCGAAGGCGATCAGCATAACGGCATCGATCCGAGGGGCTACAATAGATGGTTCTGTAGGCATGGGCATCAAAATTTTTGAAATTGGCTATCGGCCCGACAAGCGATACATTATAAACACATGTGAACTACGCGGTAACCGCAAGAAGGCTTTTACGTAATGTCATTAATTCAGGACGAAGCCATTACTTTACGACGCTTGGACTACTCGGAAACCTCCCAGGTTCTTGTGTTTTTTACCCGCGAGCATGGTCGCAGCCGCTTGATCGCCAAGGGCATCAAACGGAGCACCAAAAAAAAGTACGCGGTGGGCATCGACCTGCTGGAACGTGGGCGAGCGGTCTTTACCACCGGCCGATCCAATCACCAGGGGCTGGGCACGCTTACCGAATGGCGGCAAATCGAAGCCCATCTCGGTCTGCCGGACAGTCTAAAACGATTATACGCCGCTCAATATGCCGCCGAAATCACCACCGCGATGACCGAAGACGAGGACCCACACTCACAATTATATGATTCCCTGGCAGATTTATTAGAGAAACTTTCTCACGGGACCGATCCTCTGCCGGCGGTGATCGATTATCAGTGTGACCTTTTATATGCGGCGGGCTTTTGGCCGGACCTGACCCGGTGCGTAATATGCGATCGGCTCGCCCCGCCGGGACGAGCAGGATACTTTTCCGCCACACAAGGCGGGCTGGTCTGCCGAAGATGCCAGGAGAACCTGCCCGAAAAACGTCTGCTGCCCGCCAAGGTACTGACCGCTTTGCGACAGAAAGATTATTCCCCGGGCAAGGCGGAGGAAATATTCGATTTGCTGGATTATGCCATCAGCCAGAACTGGGGCAAACAAACCACTCTGGCCCATCTTGTGCATCCCTCTTCCTGAGTTCGCAAAGAGAGACTCCCACGTTCAATCCACACGTTCCAAGATGAAATACACCGTTTCCTCTTCATCATAAATCCGCTTGATGGTCAATTGATAGCGATGGCCGGAAAGCCCTCTACCTTCAATTTGTACGCCGGTGCGCAAATCATCGTATTCCTTTTCCGAATCACCCACACGAATTTCCATATCCGCATCCAATGGATCCTCATCCGTATCCCGGACTTTCACAATAATCCCGTCGATTGTTTTGAGTTCCTTCGGATAGCGGTCATCATCCCGGCTGACAATGCCCTTGAAAACTTTCGGCTTTGACAACGAGGATGTTTTTTTCTTTTTGCTGACAACGGTATCGGCAGGGCGAGCTTTCTGTTTTTCCTGCGGTTTACGAGCAACCTTGTCTGAGATAGCCTCCCTTTTCTTTGCTTCTTCAAGAACCTCAGGCGGGACCATTTCAGGATCCACCAGCCCGGCCCGGACGAGGTCAGCCAAGTCCCGCTTATCCAGCTTACGTAAATTTTCAGGCAATTCAGGCTTCGCCTCGGCAGGTCGCGTGGCCGGTTGGGTAGTCAGCTGAATCTCTTCCGGCAGAATATACGAACTATAAATCCCTTTAATAGGGGCTTTTTGGTTGCTTGCATCGGTAAATTTGATGCCCAATTGATGGCGAACCCATGCTTTACAACGAGCACGCCCTTCCCTGTCGGCTGCATCACCAAGAATCTTCGCCATGATGCGGTCAAAATCGTGACTGCTTAACGATCGTGGCTCGCGGAATAAAACGCGGACATATTGAGCGGTTTGGTCCTCCACACCCGGTTGAATCGCCTCCGCCGGTTGCGTTGCCACTGTTTGCCGCAGTTTTTCCGACGCCTGTCGACAAGTTCTCTCCGCCCGGGCCTCCCCCGGCGACAAAACCAACGCCTGCAAACCTATCGCCCAGGCATGCGCCCATTGCTTGTCAGCCGCATATTGCTCTGCCTCCGCCAACAGATCGTTAAGCCATTTTTTCCGAATCATTCGCCGACGATTTCCAATACTTTCATCGTCGGGAAATACCTGTTGAGCTTCGTCAAGGCGTCCCAAAGCCAGGCCATAACGTCTCCCCGCAACGGCGGCCTCCACGCCTTGGACAAAATATTGGTGGGCTGCGTTTTTTGTCTCCTGCATCTTTTTCGCAAGGGATTGATTACTCGGCCAGAGATCGCAAGCCATTATCAATTTTTCAAGAGCAGCGGCGTAATCATTGGCCCGGGCCAGCGTCTCCGCCTGATTAGTAAGTGTTTGCGCCTTTTTTCGATTGGCAACATTCAGTTCCAACTCCGCCACCTGCGCATTGCCGGGATCCAGTTCCTTGACCTTTGCACAATATTTCAGCGACTCGTCCCATTTTTCTTCCTCTAAGGCCCGCTGGGCTTGGGCTAAGGCCTGCTGCTTTTCATGTTTGCGGACTTGCTTTATTACCGTCTCTGCCCCTGATGCGTTGCGGTTTAATTGCAATGCCTGCTCAGCCAACTTACGGGCCAAGGACCAATTCCCCTCCGCCAAGGCTTTTTTCGCTCCTTGTACGGCCTTTTCAGATTGTTCAATCCTTTGTTGGAGGCGAGGTTTCAATTCCATCGCTTGGGGGTGGGCGGGCATCAAATCCTGGGCCCTGGCCACTTCCTTCAACGCCTGCTCCACCCGGCCGGCCTCTGACAGCTTTTCCGCCCGCCGGACGTGCCGATCAGCCGCCAGATCCTCCGCCGCGTTCAGTGCGTCCACATACTTGCGGTTATATGGATCCTCCTGAACCGCCTTTAAATAAGCCTCGATCGCCTGGTCGTATTCCCCCTCTCGCTGCAGGTCTTGACCGCGGCGATAATGCTCGCTCGTTCCACAGCCAGCCGACGTCGCCAGGGCCGCCAGGCATACCCATGCCATCAACCCACCCCTTCGAGACCGAACGGACGCTCGAGAGATTATTATTTTATTCATTTTGTACCCGCTATTGGAAAAATTCCGGATTGCAATCCTGAACAACTGCGACCGCCAACCACAATGCTACCGACAAATGAAAATCACCGTCAAGCCAACGCTCAACCATTGACTAATTGCAGGCTGATGCCGGCTTAATCCACATCGCGAGGTAAACAGGTACTCCTTGAAAAGAAAGACACATCGGCGAACGAATTGTTAGATATGATTACCAGCGGCCGATGCTGAAGAGGCGCTTCCGGAACAACTGGAGCAATATGCCTGCAAAAATTCCTTGGATCAGCCTTCGTATTCAGCAAATCGCTCAGGATATCTCCGCTCGCGGGCCTCTTGAAGGGTACGTTCTTCCTGCCGATCAGCTCGCTTTTTCAAGTTCCAGCGGACGGTGATATTGGCAGCCACACCAACAACCATCCCGATCAAACCAAGGTGGAAAATCGTCCGGCACACCAGGCCGGCGGCAACCGCGGCAATAACGGCGGCGGCAAACCAACTGAAAATCACCCAGATGGTCCGGGCCAGTTTCAAATCCGCGTCTCCTCGCTGCAAAATCCGGTCCGCCGCT
>CAZMVS010000022.1:0-20963 GCA_964569525.1 uncultured Planctomycetales bacterium | reverse complement strand
GCGGAGCAGATCGGCGGCGAGGTCGTTGACCGATTCTTCAACGCGTTGCTTGGTTTTGTTCCAGCGAGTTCCGCCGAGTTTGCTGAGTTGGGGTTTGATTCCGCCGGCGCCGATGTATTTCTGGACGAGTTCGATCTGGCTGACAGGGACGTGGAGCTTGGCCTTTTCGGCGAATTCGAGGGTGAGGTATTCTTCCTGTTTGCCGCCGCCGGTTTTGCTCATGGTGCGCATGCCGATGAAGCGGGCGATGCCGTGGACGACGTGGACGACGTAATCGCCGACGTGGAGGTCGAGCCAGGATTCGATGGGCCGAGCGGCATGGGTTTTGCGGATGCGACGGCGTTGCTGATAGCGGTGGAAGAGTTCGTGGTGGCCGAGGCAGGCCAGTTCACCCTCGGGCCAATCGAAACCGTGGTGCATCAGGCCGACGGTCAATTCGAGGCGCAGAGGGAGTTGGCCCAGGGTGCTATTGTAGAGTTCGATAAAGCGTTGTTTTTCCGCTTCGTTATCGCAATACAGAATAATGTCACGGCGGTCGGCGAGTTCCTGCAGTTCGGAGAGGGCTTCGGCGGTTTTGGTCTCGAAGCGGGTCAGGCTTTGCACGCCGAAGGAGAAGCGTTTATCGGTTTCGCCGGTGGGTAAGTTGCAGAGATGGAGCTGGGTAAAATCGTTTGCCCGTTGGAAAACGCGTTCGACAGGCATCATGCCGCGAGGGTCAGTTAAGCGGCTCCAGAAGATGCGGCCTAGTTCCTGAATTTCACCGGGTTCGGCCAAGACGATGATGGTATCTTCGGGGAGGTAAGATAAGAAGTTGACAATTTCGCCAGTGTTTTTGGAAGTGCGTGTTTTGTTCGCCTGCCCATCACTGCCGGGCAGCGCGGGGATGCGGACGGTCTGGAAATCCCTGTCGGAGCGTTGAGTGCTGACGTCGAAGGAGCGGATGGACTCGACCTGTTCGCCGAAGAAATCGAGGCGGTAGGGATCGGATTCGCCGGGCGGATAGATGTCAAGAATCTCGCCGCGAAGGGCGAAATCGCCGGGGGCTTCGACCTGGTCCAGTCGGGTGTACCCTCGTTCGACCAGCCAATCAGCCAATTCCAACGGATCATAATGTTGATCGACGGCAAGGGTCAGTAGTTCGGCCTGAAGGGCGTCGGGCGCGGGGACGGACTGCATCAATGCTTGTATCGGGGTGACTATAATTTGGCCGGCGAGTTGTTCGCCGCTGCGACGGTATTGGTCGAGACGGGCGCATAAGTTGATGCGTTCGGCGTGAATTTCCTCGCTGGCGGCCCCTTCGCCGATAAGGGCTTCGAAGGCATTGAACATATCGGGGGTTCGGTCGGTGAATAATTCCAGATCGTCGCGGATTTCGTCGGCCTGTTCGAGATGAGCGGTCACGTAGAGAAGCGGGCGATCGAGTTCACCAACCAGCAAGCCGGCCAACAAAGGCGCAAAGGATCCCCATAGCCCATCCGCGAAAACCACCCCCCTGCCGCTTGCTTCGGAGTCGGCTGATTTACGGAGCTGGGCTAACAGAGCACGCCAGGTGCCGTTTTGCCTGAGCCGTTCCAGCAAATCCATCGTTACACTATGTTACCCATCGGAACGGGGAGAAGCCAGAATCAAACCCGATGGTTGGAAAAAGTGGTATTTAAGCGACGTTCGCCGGCTTGCCTTTACTGTTTGCACTGTCGGCGCCACCCGGGTCGGTGTCGATCAGCAAGAGGGTCACGGCAAGGTCTATCGGATATTTTGGGACAGTAACTTGTCGAAAGCTATTGTTCGGGCAAATGTTTTTCAACAGTGGCCAGCAGATCGTGGGCGGGCACGTGGAGATCGAGGATTTTTCCCACGGGGCCGACCAGGATCAATCTAGGGATCGAGGTGATGCCGAAGCGTTTGTAGGCCAAATCGCGTTGCTGTTCGTTTTGGAAATGACCACAGGTCCAATCCATGTCATGTTCTTTATAGAACTTTCTCAGCCGATCTGCATCGGTATCGCGAGACAGGCTAATTACAGCAAAATCCTGACGTGAGCCGAGTTTCTGGTGCAACTCGTGAATATGGGGAATTTGATCAACGCATCCACCACACATCATGGCCCAGAATTCAAGCAGGACATATTTTCCGCGGAAATCAATCAAGCGAAATGAATCGCCGTTCACCGTTTGGGCGGTAAAGTTATAGGCCTTATCTTTGACTTTGATACGATCGTATGGCCTATGAGCAACGTTTTTGTCACCCATCCTGGTCTGGGCAAGCAAACGCGCAACGCCATCCTGCGTCACACCGTTTCCAACCAGGCTTACGCCTTCAAGGTTTTCCATGGCCAGCAGGGAATCGATTCCTTTATCGCTAACGGAGGTGTTACCCAAGTCCAGACTACGGATATTATTCAAGGAGACCAATTGAGCCAAACCGGCGTCCGTAACGCCAGTGTTATTCAAATCCAGGTAACGAAGAGAAGAGTAATTTTGCAATGCAGCACAGGCGCGATCGTCGATGTTCGTGGAGCTTAAATTCAAGGTTCGCAGGTCAGGGAGTTCGGCCAGATTTTGCAGGCCTGCACTGGTAATATGGGTTTGCCGAAGATTGAGCACATGCAAGGTTTTTATTTTTGCCAGTTGTTTGGTTGCCTGATCGCCAATAGAAGTTTTCGAAAGGTCAAGTTCTTCAAGGGGCAGTTTTGTCAATGGTGCCAAATCAGCGTTGGTCAAATCCAACTCGGACAAATCCAGATAGCGAAGGGACTTCATCCTGGAAAGGGTATCCAAGCCGGGTCCGGTAACGGCTGTTTTGGCAAGGGTTAGTTTCTTTAATCGGGGAGCTTTATAGAGATTTTTAATATGGCAATTCGATATGTCTGAACCATGGAAAGAGAGCCATTGCAGGTTTGGTATGGCTGCGAGATATTCAAGACCACCTTCAGCGGTTTGAGATCTAAACAAAGTTAAATCCGTCAATGAATTGTGCGAGCGCAGGTATTTGAAGCCATCGGGGGGGATTCGGCTTTTTTCAATTCCCAGCACTTTCAAAGATTTGATACGCCCAATACTTTGCATATCGTGGTCGTTGAGTTGCAAACCGGAAGGCAAACGTAGCGACTGCAATTGGGGAAATTCGGGTAAGACCTGTATGCCCTGGTGGTCAATATTGGCCCGCGACAAATTCAATTTCCGCAATTTCGGATGGCCGGCCAAAGCTGACAATCCTCGGCCGGTAACGGTTTTCGGCAATTCCAACTCGCGAAGGTTCAGACACGCCCGCAAATGTTTCATACCTTCATCAGTTATGGTGGTCGCCATGAGACTGAGGATTTTAAGAGAAGGCAGATGTTTTAGATGCACGAGGTTTTCATCACGAAGTTTTGTTCTTTGCAGGTACAGGCCTTCCAATTCAGGCAGGGATTTCAAATGAATGAAACCCGTGCCGGTTATGGGCGTGGCCTGCAGGTACAATCGGCGGAGTGAATGATGAATTTTTAGAAGTTGCAGGTCGTCGTCGGTAATCGCGCGGCCTGGACTAATATCCTGAAGATTTGTTAAATGGCTGACGTATGAGAGGTGTTGCCCGCCCGCTTTACGGGGGAAGCTGATGGCTTGAATGTCGCCGGCTTTGAGGTTTTTAAGAGCCTGCAGCTTATCCAATACATCGGGACAAATGCGCAGCCAAACAGACGCATCAGCGGGAACCAAAACTTCGCCCCATGCCTGGCCCCATGGTTTCCAATGGGCCGGATTCGTTCGTTCGGGGTAATCTTGAGGGATAAGGTTCAGATCTCCCAGAGAGTATTCGGCGGGAAAGTTTATGGTTCGGGTAGATGTTTTCGGATCATTTCGGGCTGAGGCACAACCGGCAAGACTGAAGAATGTGACGGTAATTGTTACAATACAGAATCGAAGAAACGTTATGCGGAATAAAAGCTCCATTATCCTTCTCCGAAGAAAAAAAGAATCGGTCGTGGGGAACGCCCAAGAAATTTCGATAATTATAAATACTGTTTAAAATAAAGTGAATTCAGAGGCATCCTAACGGGGATATGAGTTTACAGTATAATGAGTTTTAAAGATTCATTTTGTTTCTATTAATTTGAAGATTTATGAAAAATTACGAAATTATTGTGGTTGGAGGTGGTCACGCGGGTGCGGAAGCGGCTTGGGCGGCGGCGCGGATGGGGTGCGCGACGGCGTTGGTGACCATGAGCATAGAGGCTACAGGTCGGATGTCGTGTAATCCGGCAGTGGGCGGCCTGGGCAAGGGGCAGATCGTGCGGGAGATCGATGCGCTGGGGGGAATGATGGGGCTGGCCATCGATGAAGGGGGCATTCAATACCGGATATTGAATCGCAGCAAGGGGCCGGCGGTACAGGCTCCGCGGGCACAGGCGGATCGGAAATTGTATGCGGCGGCGGTGCAGCGTTTGCTTCGGGATACGCCAGGGTTGGATCTCGTGGAAGGGATCGGCGAGGAATTGTTGGTCGGTGAATCCGATGAAGTGGTTGGACATGACGGTGATCGGCATCGGAAGTTGAAGGTTAAGGGGATTCGGCTGCAGGACGGCAGAGAATTGTCGGGCGAGGCAGTGATTCTGACTGCGGGGACGTTTCTCAGCGGGTTGATGCATTGCGGGGAGGAGAAGACGGTCGGCGGGCGGATTCATGAACCTTCGGCTGATAAGCTTAGCGAAAACTTGCGGAAGATCGGATTACAGTTGGGTCGCTTGAAAACGGGAACGCCTGCACGGGTGGTTCGGGACTCGGTGAAATTGGAGCAGTTGGATGCCCAGGACGGCGAACGGCCAATTGTTCCCTTTTCGTATATGACGGATTCGATCGAGCGACGCCAGATTCAATGCTGGATTACATACACCAACGAACGGACACACGAGATTATCAAGGCCAATCTGGATCGGGCGCCGATGTACTCGGGGCAGATCAAGTCGCGCGGGCCGCGGTATTGCCCGAGTATTGAGGACAAGGTAGTGCGTTTCGCGGATAAGAACGCGCACCAGATCTTTCTGGAGCCGGAAGGTTACGACGCGTCGTGGTTGTACTGTAACGGGATACCGACTTCGTTGCCGCGGGACGTGCAGGAGGATTTGGTTCACTCGATTGCGGGTATGGAAAAAGCGGAGATTGCGCAATACGGCTACGCGATTGAATACGATTGGATACCGACGGATCAGATTCGGGCGACGTGTGAGACGAAAGCGGTCAAGGGATTGTTTCTGGCAGGACAAGTTAACGGTACCAGTGGGTATGAAGAGGCCGGCGGACAAGGTTTGATGGCGGCGATTAACGCGGTACAGGGTTTGCGTGGCGAGGAGCAGGTGGTTCTCGGCAGAGATGAAGCGTATATCGGGGTGATGTTGGATGATATTGTGACGAGGCCGCCGGATGAGCCTTACCGGATGTTTACCTCGCGGGCGGAATATCGGCTGCACTTGCGAAGTGATAATGCGGACATGCGGTTGACGCCTTTGGGACGGCGAATCGGTTTGGTGGATGACCAGCGCTGGCAGCGGTTTGTACAGAAGCGTGCGGCGATCGAAAAGCTGAAGCAGTTGTTGCAGGAGAACCGGCTGGAGGGCAAGCCTTTAAGTGAATGGATGCGTCGGCCGGATGTAAATCTGCGGCAATTTGCGGAGTGTTGCGAGACGTTGAAGCTGTCTGATTTTTCAGCGTCGGCCATCGAGGCGGTGGAGATTCAGGCCAAGTATGCAGGCTACCTGGAGCGGGAGGAACGGTTAATTAAGCGGTATAAGCAGATGGAAGCCCGGGGCATACCGGAATCGTTTGATTATCATGCCATTCAGTCCCTTCGGCGGGAAGCCCAAGAGAAGTTTGCCCGAATGCGTCCGCGAAGCTTGGGTCAGGCGGCGCGGATCAGCGGGATCAGTCCGGCGGACATAGCCACGTTGTCGATTTATCTTGGACAGGGATATGAAAGTGGCACTGCAAGTAGCACTGAGTAAACCCAAAGTAACAAATATACTGATCTTCAAAGAAATCTCGAAATGGGGTGGAAAGCCAAAAAATCGGCAATCAGGGTAGTCAGGGAAAAAATTATCGGAATTTCGAGGAGATAATTCCGGATTTCAGTTGACAAGATTCAGTGATGATTGCTAGATTATCGTGGCAAGATGGCAAAGATAGGAAATTCTCATAGCTTACAAAGGCTAGTCAGGGATTTGTAGTAATTAAGGTCAGGAGGACCACAGTCATATCATTCTATGCCAGGAAGGCGGGATTCCCATGAAAAGCGTTTATACGACCGGTGAAGTTGCGGAAATCTGCAGGGTGAGCCAGCAGACGGTAATACGTTGTTTTGACAATGGTAAATTAAAGGGATTTCGGGTTCCGGGCTCGCGTTTTCGGCGGATCCCCCGGGACAATCTGGTTCAGTTTATGAAGGAAAACGGCATCCCGTTGGACAATCTGGCTTCCGGGAAAAAGCGGATTCTGGCGGTGGATGATGACGAAGCCATTTTGGAGATGCTGGTAGAGTTACTGGAGCGGGACGGGCGTTTCGAAGTAAAGGTTGCCCGCGGAGGTTATGAAGCGGGGATGATGACACAGGCGTTTCAGCCGGACGCCATTGTGTTGGACTTCAAGTTACCTGACGTAAACGGCAATCACGTGTGTCGCACAATTCGAGCCAACCCCAATATGGCCAAGACGAAGATAATTATTATCAGCGGAGTGGCCGATCCTGATGAGATAGAGGAACTGAAAGCCGCTGGTGCGGACGATTTTTTGAAAAAGCCTTTTCAAATCGATGAATTGATCAGCCGAATTTTGAACTTGGTTCATGTATAAGGAAAAGGCGGAAAGCGTATCGGCGGGAAATGCATGGGCCTATAAATGTTTTATAGGTGCATTGTTATTCCACCCCTGCAGACAGGGAAGCAATAATGACCGCATCGGCAATGGATACGGGCACGGGTGATGCGCATTCGGCGGGCCAAGTCGAGATGATTCTCTCGCAAATAGAATCCCTTCCTACCTTACCGGCCGTCGCGATGAAATTGGTGGAGATGACCACCGATGGTCGTAGCGGCGCGGCTGAAATTACCCAAGTCATCAAAGCAGACCAAAGTTTATCGGCCCGAGTTTTATCCGCGGTGCGTCGGTCGGATATTGGTGCGCGAGTGGAAAGCATCGATCGGGCCGTGGTGTTATTAGGTTTTGAAGCGATACGCAACCTGGTTCTTTCGGTACAGGTGGTGGAATATTTTTCGAACGTGACCAGATCGCTTCCCGCTGATTTTGAGTGGGCGGGTTTTTGGCGACATTGCCTGGCGGTGGGTTGTGCGGCCAAGCTGCTTGCCGAATGTGACACGCAGAGGCAGCATGACGAGGCAAGTTTGGCAAGCAATGGGGAGAAGACTTTTGCGGGGGGTTTACTGCATGACATAGGTAAGCTGGCTTTGCTGCATTGTTTTCCGAAAAGTTATGAACGTGTTCTGGAGAAAACAGGGGATTGGCAGACGGAAATTACCGCGGCGGAGCGAGAGGTTTTCGGCATGGATCATACGCTGGCGGGCAAGCGGCTGGCGGGACGCTGGAAGCTGCCTGCTTTGATCGGGGAATGCGCCTGGTTGCATCATCATACGCCGGAGACGACTCCCAGCCGAATTGGATGTCAACGGGAAGTACAGCTGGTACAGTTAGCGGATCGGCTGGTGCGGAAGATGCGGATTGGGTATTCGGGGAATCCGGCGGCAGTGGAGTCGCTGTTGGAGACGGCAAAGGCGGCGGGGTTTACTGCGGACGATGTGGGGCAGGTGGAAGCCGCATTGCCGGAGCTAATCGAAGCGCGGGCGGAGTTGGTGGGCTTGGATCGGTTAACGTCGAAGGAGGTTTATGCAGGGGCGTTGGCGGATGCGAATGCAGAGCTGTCGCGGTTGAATACGAAACTGGGCGACGCAAATCGCCGGTTGGCGCGTCGCAGTCGATACTTTGAAGCGATGCAATTATTGGAAAGCGAGGAGGATGGGCAGCGGGGCCATGAAGAGGTCAGTCGCCAGGCGGCGCGAGCGATCCAGTTGGTCACGGGTGTGAACGGAGTGGCGGTTGTTTTTCATTCCGTATGTCGTGGGCCTTTATGTGGGGCAGCGATAATTGGCAGCGGGGAAGACGGGCGATGCAAAGTGTTATCGGCGGAGCTTTTCGAGGCATTGAAAACAATCGAGACGGGGACGGCGGCCTGGCTACCGGCATCGCTTTTGCCCGGGTCGCTGATAGATGAATTAAAGGGAAATTCGGGGGAAACGGTGCAATACTGGTCGCCGCTTTATAGGCAGGGACAACTGATTGGCGCGGTAGCGGTGGATGCGGAATGGCCACCGGAAATGGATGCTTCATTGACGGCGTTGTTGAAGGCGATCGAGACACGGCTAGATGGAGCGGAGAAGCAAGCTGTTGATCAACAGTTAAATGAGGAATTGGCGGAGATGAATCGGCGGCTGGCGGATTCGCGGGCGGAGATCGCTCGCATGCGTTCGCTGGCGATGATCGGGGACATGGCGGCGGGCGCGGCGCACGAATTGAATAATCCGCTGGCGGTCATTTCCGGACGGGCGCAAATTTTAAACCGGGAGGAGCTAGGGGAAGAGGTGGTGCGTGGGGCGAAATTGATTTCGGAACATGCACATAAAGCCAGCACAATTGTGGAAGAGCTAATGGAGTTCGCCAAGCCCTCCCCGCCTCAGCCGACCGATATTTCGCTAGGGGAGTTTTTGTCCGATATCCGGCAGAATTGGCTAGAAAAAAGTAAGCTTACCGAAAAACAATTTCACCTTCGACTATCGGACAATTTGCCACGAATACGGGCGGATGCCGCCCAAATGGGGATGTTATTTGACGCAGTGATTTGCAACGCCGTCGAGGCCATGCAAAACACAAGTGATCCTGAGTTGGTCATCAATTGCCGGGGTAATCTAACCGATGAGAGGATCATGATCGAGATCAAGGACAACGGAAGCGGCATGAGCACAGAAGTGTTAGAGCAGGCGATGGTACCTTTTTATTCGTACCGGCCGGCAGGTCGCGGTCGGGGCTTAGGGTTATCGCGAGCCATGCGTTATGCCCAGATCAACGGGGGCCGAATCCATTTGTCCAGTGCGTCAGATGAAGGGACGACGGTATTCGTGGAATTGCCAATCACCGGGGAATAAACCAGGCACAATTTCCAGACATTGATATTCCGGGAAAGGACGTGTATCGAGTTGCGATTCCGGGCCGGGCGGGCAGCGACGCCCATATTCTCCTTTCCTCCTTCTCGCTCTCGCGGCAGTCACGCCCGCCGGCCTATTTGTTTTTGTTTGTGTTTGTATTTGTATTTTTGATCGGGGTTGGGAAAAGCAATGAGTAAAAAACCTGTACAGATTCTTTTGATTGAGGCGGACGGGGAGATTGGCAGCATGATTGCTGATCACCTACAGGAGGCTTTGTGGACGGAAGTGACGTTGGTGGACTCGGCAGATGAGGCGTTGCGGGAGGAATTGACCACTCGTCATGAGTTATTGATTTGTTCATTGGATTTACCGGATATAAACAGCTTGGAGCTGGTCCGGGAATTGCGTAAGCACAACACGCGATCGCTCATTTTATTGGCCAAGGACCCCAGCGTAGAGCAAGCGATAGAAGCGTTGCGATTGAAAGCGACGGACCTTTTGACCAAGCCGTTCGACTTATGCGAGCTTACGGAGGTGGTTCGGCGGGCCAGTGAAGCGGAAAAGAAGCATAGACACCAAGCGCGGCGTAATCGCCGGTTGCGACGATTGTCTTCGCAGATCATCCGTGAGCGTGAAGAGCTACAAGAACGAATGAATTTGGTTTGCCGGGATTTTGTGCACGCGTATCGTCGGTTGGCGGAGAAGGTAGAGACGTCCGAACACTTGCAGGCCAAGATACCACATTGATTTTGAATTGAAGCTAGAGCCAGCCCTATTTATATGCAGGGTTTGTAAGGCCGCAAAAAGAGTTACCCAGAGCTATTCCGGTCGCTGAGCCAGCATACAAAAAGCGGAATTGCTATAAAATTCGCCCGTTCAACCAGTAGAATCAAAAAAATTCAGGAACCTATCCAGAAACACAGAAGGAGAGGTTCCTCGTGTTTTTTAATCAACTGCAAGCTGCAAGGCGGTCAGGTCCCAGCGGCTGAAGCGCAGGCCGTGTTGGGAAGCTTTTTTTCGGATTTTGTCTATGGCTGCTCCGCGTTGATCGGCAGTTGCGAGGGAGAGTATCTGCCGGCGGTACTCACTATCCAACTCCTTGATTGGCTGGACCAACTCATCGAAGGCGCGATCAAGATGATATCGCCACGGTCCCTGGGGGATATCCTGCATAACGACGGAGAGATGCCGCTTGATTCGATTCTTACGAATTTTCTCTTGCCACTCTTTGTTGGCCACTTCCTGATAGCGCTTTTCAAAGTCTTCGAGGATTTTTTCAGCCTCGGTGACCTGCTGTTCTTCAAAACCGTAGTGCATTGCGGTCAAGCCAAGAAAATGGCGCCAGCCCTTGGGGCCATACTCATACTCTACGCGATTAACGCGCCAGCGGGCATGCCGCAGGATACGTTCGCGGCGTATTTCCTCTTCTGTTTTAGGTTTTTGTTCCTTTTCTAACTCTTCCGGTTGGGAAGGGGTTTCGAAAGGATTTTCCCCTTTACGGACATCGCCTTGGGCCCAGCGATCCATACGGGTTTGGAATTCTTCCAGTTCCTCCTCGGCTTCATGGATTTCCTCAGCAAATTTTCCGTATTGTTTTTCATTTAAGACGGAACGGGCATCATCCAACATGCCTTGGAGGAAATTACTATATTCCGGCAGGAGAGGCTGAACCTGCTCGGCGAATTCCTGGGCCTGCTCGGCCGGCCAATCATCATCCCATATTTCCTGGTCACACATGGCTTGGAAAAAATATTCGGTGAAGGTCTGTAGGTCGGCCCCCCTGGTATGGCCCATAGTCATAGCGCGGCGGGCGATTTTTTCGGCCATTTGTTTACGTTGGCCGGGATTGAGATCCAATTTTTTTTGTAGATCTTTTTCCACATATATACGAGCGCCGGCCCTGGCCATTTCAGGAGTCAGCCGAATACCGTGCTGAGTAGGCCGCATCACCTCGTTGCGTTTCTGTTCGTACTGGTCTTCAGCCAACACCAGGCCGGTCAGCAATTCCAGGATAAGGATGAAAGATACGAATGATTTTATCGATAAATTCATCGCGGTCCCTTTCGCGTATAAGTTCGGCGTATTTTAGCCGATGAGATCACCCTGTTCGCTTAATAGCTACCTTCAGCAAACCCTTGCTCCTCCAATCGTTGTTCCAGCCAAGCCTGGGCGGCTCGTTTTTGTTTGCCGGTGGGTATTTGATCGATTTTCCGGCGAAGGCTGGAACCGAGATTTTCAATGGGCTGCAATAGTTGCTGGTATTGATTTTCTATGGCATATCGTACGGGATGATTTTCGCCAGCATGAACCAAACGCATTATCAAATGGTTCCATAGTCGATTCCGATAGATTTTGTTCCGCCAGTTATCTTTCTGGTAAACAAGATTTTCCTGTTCAAGAATATCGCGTAAGACTGACTGGGCAGAGGCTGTTTGCGATTCGTCCAGTTGGTAATACTCGACCGCTTGTTCCACGTAATTTTCCCATTCGCCGATCCATTCGCGTTGTTCGAGGGCGCGATTGGCGATTTCCCGGGCTTTTCGAAGGGCTTCGGATTCACCATTCTCGTCCAGCGGGACTTGCTCACTCCTGGGTTTGAAGGGATTGCCAAAGGGTTCAACTTCGCCGCGTTCCCAGCGGTCCAGTGTATCTTCGAAGGCATCAAGGGCGGTACCGGCGGACAATAGATCGGCCCCCAGTTTCAGTTGCTGTTTCATGGGCAGCATGGGTCGTACGTCTTGGCCCACGTTTTTAATTAAGCCACGAATTGCGGGGATCAACGGTTTGACGCCCGCACTGACCGCTTTACCCATTTTGGGGGTGAAACCGTGACCATGTTGATCCGCGATCCCCCCCATGAATCCGGCATACATTTCTTCGAGAGCATCACGCTTTTGAGGATCATCCACGCTATGAGCAGCCTCCATGAACCGGTGGGCCATGGCCTCGGTGGCTTCCTCAATTTTTTCCTCGGGCAACTTATAACGAGGTACAAAGACTTCATTGACATACAGGCGGCTGATGGATTGAGCCATTTCCGGAGTGAAGCGCATACCATATTCAGTGGGCTGCCTCATGGGATCCTTCGGTTGGCCCCAAAGCGGTCCAGCCATGCTACAGATGAAGGTAACAAGCATCGCAGCTCGAAACACCCCCCCACACCTTTTTTCACGACCTCGCTTCATACAAATTCTCCAGTTCAAAGACGATTGACGAGCAAAATCCGACCGGCGACGGATACTCTAAATTTTACTGCCGGCCGAAACCCTGCAAAATCCTTTTTTTAATCGAGAGTCGGCCAATAAATCCAGACCCGATCTATCATTAAACTAGAGGGGATACAAATTTAGCCCATCTGATTTCCACCGACAAGCCGGATTTGCCGACCGGCAATTTAACGAGTACCCCCCAATTAAATACCCATTATCGCCGAGTAAAGTTGCAAATAATACGCTGTTTCACGAGCCCGTCATATAAACATGCATTGTTAATAGTCTCACTAGTTAAATCATAACTGATTTTTCGATGGATTGCACAAGGGATGGTGATGGAATTAGAGGGATGTGCCCAGCGGAACGGGGCTTATTCGCAGAACTTTTATTCGCAGGAGGGCTTTTATTTTCACTTGACCATAGGCATTACGGCTCCTAGATTTTGGTAAGATGAACAAAAAGGAGCGTGTACAAGCAGTGATAGACGGGAGGCAGCCGGATCGACCGCCGGTGAGCTTCTGGTATCATTTTCCGCCTGAGCAGGCCACTGGCCAGGCAGCGGTGGATGGGCACCTGGCGCACCTGGAGAAGCACGATCTCGATTTTCTAAAGATTATGAACGATCACGAGTATCCGCGGGAAGGTGTGGGCGTGATCCACACAGCGGATGATTTGCGCAAAATCAAACCTTTACCAGGGGATAGCGGTGAACTGGGATCACAATTAGAAGTAATCAGCAAGCTGCACAAACAGTTGGGGCATGATTTGTATACGTGTACCACCGTGTTCAGTCCCTGGGCAGTTTTGCGTAGGTTGATGGCCCCCATTAATCGTCACCACGAGCCCCCCAAATTGGAAGCGATCGATAAGCGGGATGAGGCCATTAGTTGTTTGTTAAAGGAAGATCGACAGGCGGTCGAGTCGGCAATTGAAGCGATCGCGGAGACGATGGCGGACTTTGCTGCCAAGTGCGTGGAAGCTGGTGCGATGGGTATTTTTCTTGCGGTGCGCGACGACTGGGTAGAAAGGAAAGAAAACGATAACATTAGATATACCGAAATAGTTCAACCGGCAGATTTGAATATTTTAAAGGCGGTCCAAGCGGCACCTTTTAATTTTCTGCACATCTGCGGCAAACCGTTGAACTTTTTGGAATTCGCGAAATATCCGGTTCAGGTAGTGAACTGGGCGGATCGAGCGACGGGTCCGAGCATTGCGTATGCGCGTGATCGGGTCAGGCCGGCTATCGCTGGGGGAGTGGACAATCTTTTTACGATGTCCGAGGGTTCGCCGACGGATTGCGGTAACGAAGTGAAAGACGCCCTTCGGCAAGCCAGGGATCGGCCGATCATGATCACGCCGGGCTGTACGTTTGATCCGAAGAAAGTACCGGCAGAAAATCTTGAGGCCATAGTGGCGGCCGCCCGTGGGGAAAGATGACACCTTCACTTGATATTTTATAGAACACCGGCGTTATTGTTTTGCGTCGGTATGGCGGATGCGTTGTTCGCGTAACCAATCCAGCCACAAATCAAGGCCTTGGCCGGTTTTGCAGGATATTTCAATAACAGGCACATGGGAGTTAACCTTGGCCAGATCGTCGTGGATGCGTTGGCGGTCAAACTCGAGCACACCGATCAAATCCACTTTGGTCAGCAACATCACATCAGCCCGCTTGAAAAGGGTGGGGTATTTGGCAACTTTATCATCGCCCTCGGGAACGCTGAGCAATACGGCCCGGACGTGCTCGCCGAGGTCAAAACCGGCGGGGCAAACCATATTGCCGACGTTTTCGATGAACAAGTAGTCCAGGCCGTTTAAATCCAAGCTTTCCAATCCCTGGGCGACCTGGGTGGCGGAGAGATGGCAGCCTGAGCCGGTATTAATTTGCACCGCCTGGAGGGCATAACGTCCCAAACGTTCGGCATCCCTTGAAGTTTGCAAATCACCGACAAGAACGGCAACCCGTTGAGGATCTCCAAGCGTGGACATGGTTTCTTCAAGCAGAGTTGTTTTTCCACTACCCGGGGAACTCATCATATTGACAGTCAATAGTTTCTGGGCAGCCAGGCTGCGTCGATTTGCGGCGGCAACAGCGTCATTGGCTTTCAAAACGTTTTCCACTACTTGGATCTTTTTCATTATGCCGTATTCTCCTCAGATGTTTGGCAGGTAACGGATTTTAAAACAATATGGTTTCCTTTAACGATGCGTGCATTGGCCTGCCCGCATTGTGGACACGTGAAATCTTCCAACTTGGGGACAAACTCACATCCGCAATCGCCGCATACGGCAGACATGGGTACCTCGGTCAGAATAAGTTTGGCGTTTTCGGCCACGGTACCTTCAGTAGCCACGGTAAAGGCCATATGAAGAGCCTCGGGGACAATCTGTTGCATTACACCGATCTCCACTTCGACCTCGTCGATGCGATTAGCATTATTTTGGGCAGCTACCTGTTCGAGCTGCTGAATGATTTCCATGGCGATAGACATCTCGTGCATATTATAACTTTCGGTACGTATATTTCGCTGTGGTTGTTGCTTTCAAATAATAGCGTATCAGCAGATTCTTGGTAATTCCTCCCCGTAAGGTCGTTGTACGATTCGGCGGCCACCGGTAGGCGTGAGCAGTTCCACCACGGCGGGTTGTTCGTTGGTAAAGCGGCCGATAATAGCGGCGTCTTGACCAAGAGGATGCTCGCGGCAGGCGTTGATAACTTTTTGTGCGTCGGCTTCGGGGACCACGGCGACGACTTTCCCCTCGTTGGCAACGGTAATGGGATCGAGGCCCAATAGTTCGGCGGTATGCCGGGCAGCGGTGGAAATAGGGATATTCTTTTCGACAAGTTCGACGCTCAGGTTGGCTTCTTCGGAAACGTCAGCCAGCAATTCCGCCAATCCGCCACGGGTAGGATCGCGCAGGAATTTGATATCCGCCCCACTGTCGAACATTCGGCTGATGAGGTCAGCAAGCGGGGCCAAGTCACTGCGCAGGTCGGTTTCAAAGGCAAGTCCTTCGCGAGCGGACATAACGGCCAGGCCATGTTCGGCGATGCGGCCGTTGATGATGATGACGTCGTTGGGTTTGATACGGCTCGTGGCAAGCTGAACACCGTCGCGCAAAGGGCCGACGCCGGTGGTGTTGATTATAAGGCCGTCGCCGCGTTGGCGTTCGATGACCTTGGTATCACCGGTGGCGATCTGGACGCCGGCCTCGCGAGCTGCGGCGGCAATGGAATCGAGGATGCGGTCCAGGGTTTCCAAGGGCAGGCCTTCCTCGATCACCAGGGACAGGCTCAAGAACTGTGGCTCAGCCCCCATGACAGCAAGGTCGTTGACTGTGCCGCAGACGGCCAGTCGGCCGATGTCCCCGCCGGGATATTCCAATGGTTGAATGACGTGCCCGTCGGTGGTGAAGGCCAATCGTCCCGCTTCGACCTGCCAGACGGCCCCGTCGGTCAGGGGATTAAGGAGATCGTTACCGAGGCGCGGCAGGATATGTTCGGCGATAAGGCGATGGGTTAACTCACCTCCGCCGCCGTGAGCGAGGACAATCTGTTTTGAGGCTGGGTCCTGGGACATTGTCACGTTGTTTTCACCTTTCCGGGAGCGGCAACTTGGCCACGTCCGTACTTGTACCAGGCGGCACAGGTTCCTTCGCTACTGACCATGCAGGGGCCGACAGGATGGGCCGGCGTACAGCGGTTGCCGAATAAACTGCACTCTATTGGTTCCACCTTACCCTGAATCACCTCGCCGCAGCGGCAGCCCGGGGGATCGTAATCGGGGCCAATCTCCATGTTGAAATGGGCCAGGGCGTCAAAACGTTTGTAAGGTTCCTGTAATTCCAATCCGCTGGCCGGGATGGTACCCATCGCCCGCCAGACGGTATCGGCAGGGATGAAAACCTTGTTCATCAATTGTTGGGCAATCGGGTTGCCTTGATCACTAACAACCGATTGATACACATTTTCCAAGGCGGGTTTTTTATTTTCCATTTGCCGGGCAAGAGCGGCGATACCGGCGAGCATTTGTTCGGGTTCGAAGCCGGTAACTACGCAGGGTTTTTGGTATTGTTCGACAATGGGTTTGTACGCATCAGAGCCAATGATGACGCTGACGTGGCCGGGACATAAAAAACCGTCGATGGGAACTTCTCCGGCGGAGAGCAAGGTCTGCATGGCGGGGATAACCAGCTTGTGGCCCATGAGGACGAAAAAGTTTTGCAGGTTTTTTTTATCCGCTTCGAGCAAGGCGGCGGCGGTGGCGGGTGCGGTGGTTTCAAATCCGACGGCCAGAAACACAAAGGTGCGGTCTGGATGTTCGGCGGCCAGGCGGACGGCATCGCGGGCGGAATAGACAACGGTGACCTTGGCGCCTTCGGCTCGGCGGCTTTCCAGGCTGGCTGATCCGCCGGGGACTCGAACCATGTCACCGTAGGTGCATATGTTTATGCCTTCGCGGGTAGCAAGATCACAGGCGGCATCGATGTAGCCCTGAGAGGTCACGCAGACGGGACAGCCCGGACCGCTGATGAGGCGAAGGCCTTCAGGTAATTGGGATTTCACACCGCTACGAAAGAGGGAGACAGTGTGGGTACCGCAGACTTCCATGAAGCTAAGTCGGCCGCATTTTTGTACGGAGGCGGCGATCTGTTCTAAATATTGTTTAACTCGTTCGATTGCCATTATTCATCCCGCCGACAAAGGTCGGTTATTTTTATTTCTCAAACGTAATTACAGTAAAGTCGGGAAGGACATGCAGGGCAGGCTATCGTCCTGGACATAGCTAACTCGCAGAGGTTTCGTCAGCCTGTTCGGCCCGGCGCACCTCTTCCTCTAATTGAAGGTATTCCCAGGTTTCGCGGGCTTCCTGCTCGCCCAAGACGTTTAAGGCGTACCCTGCGTGAACCAGGACCCAGTCCCCCAGTTGGGCTTCGGGGGTGAGAGCGAGGCCGACTTCGAGGCGGCTACCCTGAAAATCCACGGTGCCGACGGCGGAGATATCGTCGCTTCCGTCTTTTTTGATTTCTACCAGTTTTCCCGGTACTGCCAAACACATCAGTTTTGTCTCCTCAATCGTTCAACGGCCGCGACCGCTTGGCCGAGGGCGATCCCACCGTCGCCGGGCGGAACCCGGCCGTGGAGATACACTTGGCAGCCTGCGGCGGCTAGGCGTTGCTGGAGGATATCAACCAGCAAGCGGTTTACGAAACATCCCCCGGACAGTAATACGCGTTTGAGCCCCGTTCGGCGGGAAACTTCCACGGCGGTGTCGGCCAGCATGGCGGCGACGGTCTCGTGAAAGGCCCGGGCCAGTTCACCTGCCGGTCGAGATTCGTGGATCCGCCCTACCAAATCGCGGATCATGGGGCGAATGTCCATTATGAGGGAATCATCAAAGGTTCCACTCCTGGAAATATTATAGTCGAAAGGCTGATTTATCTCATATTTTCGAGCCAGTGATTCCAAGGTAATGGCGGCGGCGCCCTCGTAACGGTTCTCTGGACAGATTTGGAGCAAAAAGGCCACGGCATCGAACAGTCGGCCGAGGCTGGAGGTCAGGGGCATACTCCCCTGGCGAGCGGCCCGCTGTCGGAATATGCGCAAGGCTTCTTCGGGAATGTTTTGGAAGGCAAAATCGCCTGCGGACAGCCAATCATCACCGAAGGCTTCACGCATCAGGGCAGCGGCAGGTCGCCAGGTCTGGGAGGCGGCGGCGTCTCCGCCGAAAAGGGGGAAATAATGCAAATGGCCGACGCGTTGAAACTCGGCCCGGTCGCAGAGGAGGGCTTCGCAGCCCCAGATGGCCCCGTCAGTACCATAGCCGGTGCCGTCACAGGCAAGTCCGATAACATCGCCCGTCAAGCCGTTTTCCGCCATGCAAGCCACGATGTGGGCGTGGTGATGCTGGACACGGAAAACCGGGAGCGAAAGTTTATTGGCGTAGCGGGTGGAGGCATAATCTGGGTGCAGATCGCAAGCGACGACCTTTGGTTCAGTGCGAAGCAGTTTTTTGAACTGCTCGACGGTCTGGGTGAAATTGCGGTACGCCCTGGCGTTGGACAGTTCGCCGAGGTGTTCGCTGAGGACCGCATCTTGGCCGGTCAATAAGCAGACCGTGGATTTCAATTCTCCCCCTACCGCCAAGATCGGCTGTGGAGATTTGAAATCGATGGTCAACGGCTCGGGAACATAGCCGCGTGCTCGGCGGATGGGTAACAGGCGCTGGGCATGGGAAAGGACAACGGAATCATCGACTTTTCGCTCAATATCCCGATCATGAAGCAGAAAAGCGTCGGCAATGTGGGCTAATCGCCGCAGGGCCTCTTCGTTATCGCTGCAGAGCGGTTCTTCGGAGGGGTTACCTGAGGTCATAATCAGCGGGCCGAGGCCCTCGGCAAAAAGCAGATGATGGATGGGCGTATAGGGCAGCATAAGTCCGATGGTATCGGTGTCCGGGGCGACCTGTTGGCTGATGAGTGCTCTCGGCTGTTTTTCGACCAATACGATGGGGGATTGCGGGCCGGCAAGTAGATCGGCGGCGGCCTGATCGATGCGGCCTAATTTCCGTGCTTTGGTCAGGGAATCGACCATGACGGCGAGGGGCTTGGCCTCTCGATTTTTGCGTTGGCGGAGTTTGGTGACGGCCCGGTTGCTGTCCGCCCGACAGGCGAGGTGGAATCCGCCAAGACCTTTGATGGCAACGATATGATCGTTTAGCAACATCTTGGCACAAGCGAGGATCGGGTCGCCTGGCAATTTCCGCCCTTTTTGATCGGTCAACCAAACGCACGGGCCACAAACGGGGCAAGCGTTGGGCTGGGCATGAAAGCGGCGATCGGCGGGATGGTCGTACTCGTTTTGGCAAGCGGGGCACATTGTAAATTTGTGCATGGTGGTGTTGGGTCGATCGTAAGGTACCGCCTGGATAATGGAATACCGCGGGCCGCAATTGGTGCAGTTGATAAACGGATAGTGATAGCGGCGGTCTTGCGGATCGAAAAGCTCTTTCAGGCAGTCCCGGCAGGTGGCGACATCGGGGGTAATTTCAGCCTCCTGGGTCCGACCGCGAGCGCTGGCGGCAATGCGGAATGCCTTTTCATCCCGGATGGTCATATTCTCGACTTGGAGGTCGCTAATTGCTGCGATGGGGGGTAATTCGTCCCGCAGGCGTTGCTGAAAGGTGTCCAGCTGATTGGACAGGCCCTGGATCTCGATGAATGCGCCGCGAGCGTCGTTACCCACGAAACCGAAGAGGCGTAACTCGCAGGCCAGCCGATACACAAACGGCCGAAAGCCTACACCCTGGACCCGACCGCGGACTTCGAGTCGGCGGCGTTGAACAGCGGGACGAGTTGTCGATACAGTTTTACCAGTCATTCACCAGCAACCTCAGTTGATCCGGGGGTCAGGGATTCCAGGGAGGGAAAACCTCATAAATCCTTCCCCTTATTATAGAGAACGCAAGATAAAAAAAAGACCGGCCAGCGACCGGTCTTGGTACACATTGTTTTTTGTTCACAGGCCGGATTATCCGCCGATAAGTGGATCGAGAGAGGCCTTAAAATCTTTTTTGCTGCGCAGGCCCACAAATTTTTCCTGGATTTCACCGTTATGGAAGAGAATCACCGTGGGAATAGCACTGATCCCATACTGGGCGGCGATGGATTGATTCTCGTCGGTATTGACTTTACCCACCTTCACCTTGCCGACGTATTCGGAAGCCAGTTCATCCATCGTGGGGGCCAAGGCCTTACAAGGCATACACCACTCGGCCCAAAAATCCACCAGAACCGGCTCAGAGGCTTGTAGTACTTCCTGTTCGAAGTTGCCTTCAGTAAATTCCATTGTATCTGCACCAGCCATGAGAATGCTCCTTCCTGTTTCAGGCTTAAAAGGATCGCGCTTCGATCCCTTTTGATCTTCCGCTGCACATTTTCTTCGGATTTTAGGTGTGCTTGATAAGTGCGTCAACTGGAAAGGGGACTTCGGGAACCAGTTGTGATTGATTCTTTATCAGAAGTGGAGAAGTTTTGGGAGATACGTTCATGGCGGGGGCGGGACTTCCAGCGGCGATGGATCCACAAATATTGCTCAGGATCCTCGCGAACAAAACTCTCGATAGCCTGGGTGTATTCCTGAGTCAGCCAATGGAGTGGATCGTCGTGATCCTGCCATTCCTGGGGATGGATGATACGGTTGCAACCAAGTTCGTAATGAAAATTATCACCGGTACGGCGGGCATAGCCGACAATGATAGGGATCTCGTATTCCATGGCCAACAGGCCGATGGACTTGTAGGTTGAGGCCTGCCTGCCGAAGAAGTCGACGAATTCGCCCTTTCGGCCGGCGTTCTGGTCGGCAATGAAGCAGAGCAGTCCGCCGTTCTCCAAAATTTCGTTGGCGGAACGGGCGGCCCCTTTTTTATAAAGCAACTGCAGACCACGTTTGGCCCGGACCTCCAGCAGCCAATCATTAAGATAGGGATTGTCGAGGGGACGCATGACCGCGGTCAGGGGAAAGCCGAGGGTAGCCAGGGTGAAGCCCAGCAGTTCCCAACTGCCGT
>CAZMVS010000021.1:0-2505 GCA_964569525.1 uncultured Planctomycetales bacterium | reverse complement strand
TATTGCGACGGAATCGTTCCGCCACAAAAGCCCCTAGAAATTCGATTACCCCGCTCCCCATGCAGGCAATCAGGCCCATCTGCCAAGCCAGGGTGGTGTTTTGCGTCTGCTCGTAAGTTGGCTTGATTACGAAAAAAATGAAAACCAGAAGCGAGGGCGTATTAATACCATAAGGAAGGG
This sequence comes from uncultured Planctomycetales bacterium, assembly GCA_964569525.1. Taxonomy (GTDB): domain Bacteria; phylum Planctomycetota; class Phycisphaerae; order UBA1845; family PWPN01; genus JAAYCU01. The sequence goes on along the minus strand of CAZMVS010000021.1, from coordinate 2,325 downwards.
CCGTCACGTCGCTGCGTCCCTCCCGTCGAGCCACCCAGTGGGCCTGTATGGCATAAAAAACATTGCCAATCAGCAGCGAAACCGCCGCTCCGGGAAGAATCAGTTCGTAAATAAAATAGGAGTTATCCCCACCCATCCCGCAAAACAGGCTGCAAAGGTTCACAATCAAAAGAAGCTGGACAAGATTGTCGATCGCCAGACCGAAATAACCGTCCAGGTCTCGCTTGACAAAAATGGGATATCGTTGGGACATGCCATGCCCTTTCGCCGGTTACACGGCTCGGAATCCGGTCCTGGCTCCGCGCCTTCATACACCAGGTGAAATAACGGATTTCTTGGAAAAACCAAAGATTCGAACGCTCCAAAGCAAATGCAATACTATGCAAGGAACATTTCAAGAGCAAGGACAATGATCCGCCCAGCCGAATGATTGAACGATTATCCGGCCCGGGCATGGCCTGTGAAATTCGCCTGAATCCTCACCACCTAATCGGGCTTTTGACAAAAACGGGAGGCAATAGTAGTATTCGTTTTTGTTCGTAGGAATCAATTCAGTTCACCCGAGGGAAGGGGTTTTTCTTGTCCGTAGCGGCGATTATTCCCGCGCGTTACGCATCCACCAGATTCCCCGGGAAACCTCTCGCCAATGAAACCGGCAAACCGCTGATCCAACACGTGTACGAAGCGGTGGCCGGTGCCCAACTGGTTAACCAGGTTATGGTTGCCACCGATGATTCCCGCATCGCCGAGGCGGTGGCGGATTTTGGCGGCCAGGCCGTTATGACCCGTACAGACCATGCGTCGGGTACTGATCGGGTAGCGGAAGCAGCCCGTGAGCTGAAGGCGGGCCTGGTTATCAACGTCCAGGGCGATGAACCGGAGATGGACCCCGTTTCCATCGACAAACTCGTCACGCTGATGCAGAAGCAGCCGACGATAAACATGGGCACTCTGGCCTGCCCGTTTACCAGCAGCGAGGATTTGAAGAATCCCGCCTGCGTGAAGGTGGTGCTGGACGGCATGGGCAATGCCCTTTATTTCAGCCGGAGCTTAATTCCCTACCCCCGGGACACGGAAGGGGAAATCCTTGATCCGCATCGATGGCTTTTGCACTTGGGGATGTATGCCTATCGACCGGCGTTTTTACAACAATTAGCCTGTTCTGAGCCTGCTGAACTGGAAGAGATCGAAAAACTGGAGCAACTTCGCGTATTATACATGGGGGAGAAAATTGCGGTGGCCGTCGTCGATCACCACTGTACGGGAATCGACACTCCCGAACAGTACGCCGCTTTCGTAAAACGTTATAAAGCCGAGGTTGGCCAATAACGTGCTTACGGTTGGAATGAGGATGGATTAACAGCTATAAATAAAGATACACCTTCTGCTTGATAAGGAACGAATCGCCATGGATGCCGAATCTGTACTTTCTTCGCTAAGTTATACCTCAACCGAAACGGAGTTCTACGCTCCCATGCCCGCCGGTTATAAGCCGGGCAAAACCAAGTACGTCATCGTATTTGGCACGGTAATGAGCGGCCTGGGTAAAGGGATTTTCTCCAGTTCATTGGCCAAGTGCCTGCAGGACAAGGGACTGACCGTAGCTCCTGTCAAAATGGAAGGGTACCTTAACATCGATTCCGGAACGTTGAATCCCTTCCGTCACGGCGAAGTGTTCGTGTTGGATGACGGGATGGAAACAGACATGGACCTGGGCACCTATGAGCGAATGCTTGACCAGGACCTGTCCCGCCTGCACTTTACCACCAGCGGGCAAATCTTTAACCGGGTTTTGGAAAAGGAACGCCAGGGTAGTTATCTCGGCCGGGACGTGCAAATGATTCCCCACGTCACCGGCGAGGTCAAAATCAAGTTGCGCGAGTTGGCGGTAGCCACCCAGGCGGACGTGGTCTTCGTGGAAATTGGTGGAACGGTCGGCGATGTGGAGAACGCCTACTACATCGAAGCTATGCGTGAGTTGGCCTTCGAGGAAGGGCCCAACTCGGTTGCATACGTGGCCTTGACGTACATTATTTCTCCACCAATGCTCGGCGAGCAGAAGTCCAAGGCCGCCCAATTGGGGATCAATCGGCTGATGGCGGCGGGTATTCAACCGCACATCCTCGCCTGTCGGGGCAAAAACCCCACCAGCCGAAAAGTCCGTGAAAAAATGGCCATGTACAGCAACGTGCCTATCGAAAACGTCTTCTCCATGCACGATTGCGATAGTATTTATGTCATTCCCGACATGTTGCGCGGGGCAGGACTGGATCAAACCGTTTTGAACATCCTCCAGCTGGAGAATCGTATCAATACGGAAGGCGA
>CAZMVS010000020.1:0-4805 GCA_964569525.1 uncultured Planctomycetales bacterium | reverse complement strand
CCCATCACCTTGAATGCGGGTCTCGACGCAAAGCGTGTGACCATCTTGAGAAAAGATTACCAGGGCAACGTCCTCGTCGGCCCCTGTTATGGCTCTTTGAAGGTGTGGCGGTTGGTGAAATTCATGGGCGATCCTCTGGAAACCGACTATGAACATCGGCTGAAAGGACTCGGTCTCGATTACGCGGAAGTAATTGAAATTTTATATACGCTCTGTGAAAAAGGGGCGATCAACGCAGACCCGCGATGGGAGCAACCGAGCGTGGAGGAACTCCTCGGGCCGATCGCTCCCTTGGAAAGACCGGAATCCGATTTGTAATCCGATGCCATGTGTGGTGTCATAAAAACAAAACCATAGCTCGTGGGGACCGATCGTGGATATAGGTCTTTACGTACACATTCCTTTCTGTCAACGAAAATGCGGCTATTGCGATTTCTATTCCACCGCCGGCGACGAGGAAATTATGCCCTTCCTAGTCGATGCCCTCGTCGCGGAATTACGCTCCAGGTTGAATCGCCAGGATTGGCGGGTAGAAACCATTTTCGTCGGTGGGGGTACGCCGACTTTCTTGCCGGAAACTTTGCTGCATCGCTTGTTCGCGGAATTGGGAAAGGTTTATTCTGATCGCGGGACAGTGGAATTTACCGTGGAAGCCAATCCCGGCACCTTGACCGTGGACAAGGCGAATATTCTTCGCAAATACGGAGTGAATCGGCTATCCTTAGGAGCACAGTCTTTTAACGAAAATGAACTCCGCGTGCTCGATCGCATACACGGACCGGACCAAATCCAGGCCGGCGTGGAAATTGTCAGACAGGCCGGCTTCGAACATCTGAACCTCGATTTGATTTTCGGGATCCCCGGCCAATCCCTGGAATCCTGGTTATTATCATTGGACCGGGCCGTCGCTTTGCAGCCGGATCACCTGTCATGTTATGGCCTGACCTACGAACCGGATACCCCTCTTACTCGTCTCCGGGACCAAGGCGGCATTATTCCTGTGGACCAGCAATTGGAAGCGGATATGTATCTCGCATGCATCGACCGGCTTCAATCGCAGGGCTTCGAACAATACGAAATCAGCAATTTTGCCCGCCCTGGAGGCAGGTGTCGACATAATCTTCGCTACTGGAACCATCAGCCCGGAATAGGTATCGGTCCTTCTGCCGCCAGCTATCTCAAGGGTTGTCGCTGGCAGAATATCCCGGATACCCGGGCCTATATCAAAACAGTTCTGTCAGACGGAGAGCCGGCTAGTGATTTTGAACGACTTTCAACCCGTCAGCACGCAGGTGAGGTAGCTATGTTACGCCTCCGCCTCGCCGAGGGGATTGAGCCTGACGATTTTCGTAAACAGACAGGTTTTGACTTGTATGAAATGTTCGGCGATCTTATAAAAAAGCATACGGATGACGGTTTGTTGGAGATTTTGGCCGGAAATGTCCGATTGACCAGTAAGGGGATGCTCTTGGGTGATGAAGTGATTGCTGAATTCCTGGTACTCGGGAAGTAGGAACGTGTAAAAGACAAGGAGGAAATACTCTTGACAACATTGAGATGATCTGTCCTAATGTTGTGAAGTGCGGCTGGATTTGCAGATGAAATTCTACGTCAGATTCGACATACAGTAGGTAAACTGGCGTGATTAATAGGTGTTTATATTGAAACAGCGGTTATTTTGTAGTCCGTTGAAGGAGATTTAACATGGAAAGCTCCCCACTTTTGGCGGCGTTGTTTAGTTGGTGGCAAGGTGTATTGGTTGTTGTCCTGATCGCATTGATAGTTGTTTACAAAAAGATGAAAAGCCGTGAAATGTAAGACCGTTCTTTCTGTCGGTTGAAAAGTAAGTCGGCGAATTATTCTTTTGCTTGATAGGGCGGTGCTCCTGCGCAGGAGTTCCGCCTTTTTCTGCGCCGAACTTAAACCCGTAAGCGGTGCATCAATGTTGGCAGAAGGTTTATCCAATCTTGTTTACGGAAAGATTCGTTTATTCAACATTTTGTGGATCACCGTGCTTGATCTGTGTTATGGAATGAGCAATCACGTGGATATACATGATTGTTTGATCGCAGCCCGGAAACAGCAAGGTAGGGGAGATTCCGCCTGCCTTAACTTACCTTGATAGGATTTTTCAAAATACCGTAAAACGACCTCTCTTCCTCCTCGCATCATCCCTTTATCTGTTTTTCACTATGCTCCGTTTTCCGTTTCCCCTTCCGGATCACGTGGAGTGTTATGTCGCATGGAAACATGGATAAAAAAATATATACGAAAGGAAAACGAGGTATGAACACTAAAAATACAACCAACACTACGAATATTTACCCAGTTCGATCCACCGGAAGGGAACGAGTGCCGCACAAGAAATATTTACAAAACAAAGCCATGTTAAAATCGATTGTAAATACCTTTAATAAGATGATTTACAATAAAAATCACCACGAACGGAACACCCGAAAACAAACCCATTTTTACCCATTTTTATAAACGTTTATAAACGTTGGTTTTGCTTGCAACAATCGTGGTATGCGCTCGCATATGCAATCAAATCGGCAAGGGGCTGACGGTAATCGCTCTACTGAAGGCTGCCCCTACGTCCGTCCCCGCTGCGAAAGGCCGGTCATGATAATTACTGCTGTCTGCCAGTACTTCCACCCCATCTTCATCAACATGATAATGATAATCCGGCGGCAGGGGATCGATACTCACCGGAACAACTTCCACCCCGTTCAACGTTTCACCTTCAAGCAAACAAGGCAAATTCACGTTCCAGCACGGCGGCCGCATGTCCTCCCCCGGCGGCACATTTCCAATCGCTTTGCTCACCAGTTGTTGTACCTCAACATTTATCTGCGCCTCCTCGCATGTTTCCCGCTGGATAAGACCGCACAATACCGAGCTTGCCAGCCTACTCGATTCCGCCCAGTCATCCGGCCATTTGGGTTTGACGATCTGCGAAAAGGCAATGGCCGGTATCCCGTGAATGGCTGCTTCCCGCGCGGCGCCAACCGTGCCCGAGTAATAAACGTCCACCCCAAGATTGCCCCCGCGATTGATACCCGAGATCACCCAGTCCGGCCGAGACAATCCCGGAAGGGCCAACGCCGCCCGAACGCAGTCCGCCGGCGTACCTTCCACCACAACAATACGACCCATCTTCCCGTATTCGATCCGCCGACAGCGCATGCTTCCCGAAATCGTTTGCCCCTTTCCGCTTTGTGCAGCTGCCGGGGCCGATACCATTACCTCCACGTCCTCCCAAAGGTTCACCGCGTCCCAAAGGGCCGACAAACCCGGGGCATCGTAACCGTCATCGTTGGTAAGCAGAATTCGCATGTAGATTCAGCCTGTCCGGTGAGTGAAAAGTTGGCCCGATCACAAAATATCCTTCAAAATGTTTCAATCATTTTACGATACGCATCCAAAAGCTTGTTGGTAATCTCCCCCGGCTTTTCCCGGCCGACGGTCTTGCGTTCCACTCGAGTCACCGGCATGACCTGCATGATCGAGTTAGTCAAAAACACTTCGTCCGCGTCCAACAGGTCATCAATGGTCAAACAACTTTCTTCCAAAGTTGGAATGTCGTTTTCCCTTGCCAGTTCCAGGATTGTAGCCCGGGTTACTCCCGGCAGTATGGGCATTTCCAAAGACGGTGTGCGCAATTTGCCCTCCTTGACCAGGAACACGTTGCTCATACAAGCCTCTACCAGGAAGTTTTGCGGCGTAAACCACAACGCCTCGCCGCATTGTTTATCCTGCGCATTTCGCAGAACGACCAGGCGGGGAAAGTAGGATGTGGTCTTGTGGCCGGCCAACGGATCGTTCGGCGACTGCCGATAGTCGGTACACAGCATCACTGTCAATCCTTTCCGGTACAACTCTTCCGGATAACCGGTCGATTCCTGTGCCGCGATCAACAGGGTGTTGCCGCCTGACGTATCCTGCGGGTTGGGGGGTGTCACCGTAATACGCATGCGGGCGTTGGTGAGTTGGTTAGCCTGCAGGAGTTGTTCAATGGCCGCCGGCACTTCGTCGATGCTTTTATCCAGTGGCATGTTCAGCTTCTTGGCCGAGTTCTTCATTCGTTCCAGGTGGGCATCCAACTTGAAAGCCCGCCCGTTGTACGCCGGCAGAGTTTCAAACAAGCCCACCCCATGCAAAAAGGCGGGATTGGAAACATTGATCTTTGCCTGCTGTTGTTCGACGATTTCGCCGTTGAGATATACCTTAAGGCCCATGTTGGCTCCCGGAGTTTTGCTCGATTGAGTTACACGAAACAATACAATCGCATGTTACCTTTACATCTTTGTCCTGCATTACATCTTGCGATTGTTTGCATTGATTTGCAAACGCAGGTTCTATTCGCAGTGGTTTTGAACCGGCGACTGTGTATGCATGCCAAGTGTTCGACAAAGGCCCAGCGCCTTGGCTTGGGTTTCGGTGTATTCATCTTTGGGGACGGAGTCTGCCACAATCCCGCCGCCGGCGTACAGGTGCAATTGGTCGGCCGAGGCGATCATGATGCGAATGGGAATGTTCATCATCATACTGCCGTCCAGCCCGAAATAGCCGATCGCTCCTGTATAGACTCCGCGCTCCGTCGGTTCGAGCTCATCGATAATCTCCATGGCCCGCACCTTGGGGGCCCCGGTGATCGATCCGCCCGGAAAGCAGGCCCGCAAAAGGTCGATGGCGTCAACACCCTCTCGCAGTCGGCCGGTAACATCCGCAACCAAATGATATACGGTCGGATGCGCCTCGAGTACATAAGGCTTTGCCGGCGAACGATCGGGACATATCACGCG